>JAZSGD010000035.1:0-4318 GCA_045532555.1 Eubacteriales bacterium
GCAGGGCTGATCGAAGGGACCTATGTATCCGTTCTTTTGATGGATGATGTGATCCTTGTGCTCGACTGCGTATTTTTCGTCAAAGCCTGCGGAGAGATATATCTCCGTTCTCACACCAAGCTCGCGGCAGACCTCAAGCTGTGCTCCGAGCAGATCGAAATCAAGATGCGGATGCTGCTTGTTCGCCGCTGACGGATGATACGCCCAGCCGTGATGGCACTTGGAGAAAAGAGTGATCGAGTTGATGTGTCCCTCGCGGAGTGCGGCGGCGAAATTTTCCTTTGAAAATCTCTTTCCGATGCCCTCGATCTTTTCGGACGTGTGAAAATCAAGATGTACCTGTCTGTATGGAAGTTTTGACATAGTGCGCCTCCGATAACTTGTTCTATAATTGAATTATAGTATATTTTTTGGGGTATTGCTTGCACAAAAAGGACAAAATATTGTACAATAGTGATATTGTCGCAAATATGCAAGCTGTTTGCCTATACGCCGCTCGATTTGACTCAAAATACGAAAAACCGAGCCGTAAGCAAACAGATCGCCCGACTCGGTTTTTTATGTGAATTAAACGTCAAGATCCTTCATATACTCCTTGCCGTGTGCTGCGATAAACGCCTTACGCGCGGGGAGATTATCTCCAAGCAAGGTGTCGAAGATGACCTCTGTCTTCTGCGCATCCGCGGGCGTGACCGCAATAAGACGGCGGGTCGCGGGGTTCATGGTGGTCTGCCACATCATTTCGGGCTCGTTCTCACCAAGACCCTTGGAACGCTGAATGGTGTATTTTTTGTCACCGATCTCTTTGAGAATGTCAGCCTTTTCAAACTCGTCGTACGCAAAATAAGTCTTCTCGCCGCCTCTTTCCTTGACCGTGATCTCAAAAAGAGGAGTCTCCGCAATGTAAACTCTCTGTTCGCGAAGCAGGGTGGGGAGCAGACGGTAGAACATAGTCAGAAGCAGGGTTCTGATCTGGAATCCGTCCTCGTCGGCATCGGTACAGATGATGATCTTAGACCAGCGCAGAGAATCAAGATCAAAGGGAAGAATATCGCCCTTCTTCTTGCTTTCGATCTCAACGCCGCAGCCGATGACGCGGAGCAGGTCGGTGATGATCTCACTCTTGAAAATTCGGTCGTAATCTGCCTTAAGACAGTTCAGAGTTTTACCTCTTACGGGGATTATAGCCTGTATTTCTGCCGAACGGCCGAGCTTACAGGAGGTAAGCGCCGAATCACCCTCAACTATATAAAGCTCGCGCACGTTGGGGTCTTTGGAGCGACAGTTTACGAATTTTTCAACACGGTTTGCGATATCGATCGTGCCCGAGAGCTTCTTTTTTATATTAAGACGCTCTTTTTCCGCAGATTCACGGCTTCGCTTGTTGACGAGCACCTGATTTGCCATGATCTCGGCTTCAACGGGATGCTCAAGGAAGAATATCTCGAGATTTGAACGCAAAAATTCGTTCATCGCCTCGTAGATAAAGGTATTTGTGATAGCCTTCTTGGTCTGGTTTTCGTAGGATGTCATAGTCGAGAAGCTGTTGCTTATCAGGACAAGACAGTCGGCTACGTCCGCAAAGGTTATCTTTGCCTCGTTCTTCGTGTATTTGTTCGCGCTCTTCATATACTTGTCAAGCGCAAAGGTGAACGCGCTCTTGACCGCGCGGTCGGGAGAGCCGCCGTATTCAAGGAAGCTTCCGCAATGGTAATATTCAAGTCGGTTGGTCGTGTTGGAGATGCAGAAGGACACGTCTGCCTTGAGCTTGTATTCGTCCTTATCGTCGCGATCGCGACCCTGCGTTTCAAGATGCCAGAGCACAGGCTCGGTCTTTGCGCTGTCACCGACGATCTCCTTGATATAGTCGGAAATACCGTGCTCGTAGAAATATTTTTCTTCAACGACATTGCCGTCGCTATCGGTGTATCTGAACACGAAGGTGACGCCGTCTACAACGACTGCCTGACGGTGCAGAATGTCCTTGATGCGCTCGGGAGTGATATTGATGTCGGTAAAGACCTCGGAGTCGGGCTTCCAATGGATGACCGTACCCGTACGCTTTTCTTTTCTCTCAAGCTCTCGCTCCTCAAGCACGCCCGTCACGGGCTCGCCCTTTTTAAAGGCGATGTGGCGCTCCATTTTGCCGTCGTAGGAATAAACGTCCATAAACTCCGAGCTGTACTGAGTTGCACAAGCTCCGAGACCGTTAAGTCCGAGAGAAAATTCGTATGCGGATGCGCCGTTGTTATTATCGTACTTACCGCCCGCGTAGAGCTCGCAGTAAATAAGATCCCAGTTCCAGCGATCCTCTTTTTTATTGTATCCAAGCGGTACACCGCGACCGTGGTCGTCAACGGTGATGCTGTGGTCGGGGTGGAGAATAGTCAAGATCTCGTTTCCGTGACCTTCTCTCGCCTCGTCTACCGCGTTGGAGAGTATTTCAAAATATGAATGCTCGCAGCCTTCAAGTCCGTCAGAGCCGAATATTACCGCAGGGCGCTTACGCACGCGGTCTGCACCCTTGAGGGCGCGTATGCTTCTGTCGTCGTACTGCTGAGATGCCTTGCTTTTAACGGTGTCCTGCGCCATTAAATGATACTTCCTTTCGATGTCTGGATAATACATAATACTACATCTTGTATTATACCATAAAAATGTCGATTTGAAAAGGGGCAAAATGACCGAATTTTAAATTTTTTGTGATAAAATCCAAAAAGTTTCGCAATTCGCTTGCAAGCGGGCGATAAATATTATATAATATAATAGCGATACTCTTTATCTTTATATGGAGGCAATTTTGGATATTAAAGCTTACTTAAATAAGAAATTTAACGGTAAGGACTGTCGCGTGTTGGGCTTTGGTCGCTCAAACCGACCGCTTGCGGAGATACTTGTATCAGCTGGTGCGAGAGTGACCGTGCACGACGGCGATAAAAATATATTGAACGAAGAGCAAACAAGGGAGTTGATTTCTAAGGGAGTCAATTTTTCGGTTGGAGAAGACTACTTGCAAAACCTTTGCGGAGACTATATTTTTCGTTCTCCCGGTATACGTCCCGACCTGCCCGAGATAAGCGCGGCGGTAGATAACGGTGCTAAGCTGACAAGCGAAATGGAGCTCTTTTTCGAGGTCTGTCCTTGCTCTATCATAGGAATTACGGGTTCGGACGGCAAGACCACGACAACGACCGTAACTCACCTGCTTTTAAAGACCGAGCTTGAGAAAACGGGCAAGGGGAAGGCCTACGTCGGTGGCAATATCGGAGCACCGCTTCTCCCACTCGTATTTGAGATGACCGAGGACGACGTAGCCGTGGTCGAGCTTTCAAGCTTCCAGCTTCAGACGATGAAGCAGTCGCCAAGCCGCGCCGTAATAACAAATCTTTCGGAAAATCACCTCAACTGGCATAAAAATATGGACGAATACGTGGACGCCAAGTGCAATATTTACCGCCATTCGTCTATCTCACAGCTTATCACAAATGCGGAAAATGCGCTTACGAGCGAAATCGCGAACAAGTCCGACCTTCCGATAACCTATTTTTCATCGAAGAGCTCGTCATATTTTGATATAGTGCCTCAGCACAAAAAGAATTGCTCGGCAGTCTACGCGGATAATGGAATCATCTATTTTGACGATGGAAAAGAGAGAATTCCGATGCTTCTGATATCGGACATCAAACTTTCTGGAATACATAACGTTGAAAACTATATGACAGCAATAGCTGTAACGCACGGACTCGTTTCTCCTGAAACCGTCAGAGAGATAGCATCAAGCTTTGGCGGTGTAGAGCATAGACTCGAGCTTGTCCGCGAAAAAGACGGAGTCAGATACTATAATAGCTCGATAGACTCATCTCCCACAAGAACTGCGGCGGCGCTTTCGGCACTTGATAAAGCCCCCATAATCATCTGCGGAGGGTCTGAAAAGAACGTCAGCTTCGAGGGCTTGGCGATCGACCTTTGCACAAGGGTCAAATCGGTAGTGCTTACGGGTAAATCGGCGCCGAATATACTTGCCGAGATTGAAAAATGCCCGAGTTACGACAAAGAGAGACTCACCGTCAAGCATATCCCGAATTTTGACGAGGCGGTGCTCGCGGCGGCGAATATGGCAGAGAAGGGAGATATAGTCCTGCTTTCTCCCGCCTGTGCAAGCTTCGACGCGTTCAAAAATTTCGAGGAGCGCGGCAACAGATTTAAGACGATAATAAACGGATTATAAAAACAGCGAAAGGAAATCAGTATGAATTTGAAGGAATTGATAATCTCCTTGTCCTCTCTTATGAGCGTAACTGGCTACGAGAGCTACAGC
>JAZSGD010000151.1:0-9347 GCA_045532555.1 Eubacteriales bacterium
TGAGTATTGTCTTCCTAAGACCGCTTGGCCTCCGACTTGAACCACAAGGGTCTGGTTACTATGGACCGCAAGTACAAGAAGGATTCCTTCTACGCTTACAAGGCTTGGCTCGTTTCTCCCGAGGTTGATCCCTTCGTTCACCTTTGCGGCAAGAGATATATCGATAGAGTTGAGGACGTAACCAAGGTTACAGTTTACTCCAATCTTCCCGAGGTTGGGCTCTTTGTTAACGGCGAGAGCATCGGAAAGAAGACTGCCGAGGATCACTTCTTCTACTTTGACGTTAAGAACGTTGGCGAGAGCAAGATCGTTGCCAAGGCAGGCGAGCTTACCGATGAGGGCACGATCCGCAAGGTCGACACGATGAACATGGACTACGTTCTCGTTGAAAAGGGTGCGGTTCTCAATTGGTTTGATATCAGCGCTCCCGAGGGACGCTTCTCTCTCAACGACAAGATCTCCGACATTATGGAATCCAAGCGCGGTAAGATGTGGTTCATTGGAGTTGGTCTTAAGCTAAAGAAGAAGATGAACGCAAATAAGAAGGGCGGCGAGAAGAAATCCGGAGGATTTGACGTTGATCTCAGCTCGGCTGACGGCGGACTTATGCAGATGATGGGCGGCTTCACCGTACTCAGACTTACAAGTATGATGGGTATGATGAACATTTCCTTTACTAAGGAAGAGCTCCTCAAGATGAACAAAAAGCTTAACAAGATCAAAAAGCCGATCAAAAAATAATTAAAATTAAAGGGCTGACTTCGGTCAGCCCTTTTTGTTACTATGATAAAAGATAGGGGCGAGGAATTAATCCTCGACCCTATTATTAATTATTAAACAAGAAGATTCAATTCCGTTTCGGGATCAAAGAAATGCATTACCTTGCCCTCAAACGTTACGTAGATCGTGCTTCCGTAAACCATAGATCTGCGCTCATGATCGTCAAGTGAAACGGTCGGAATACGAACGATAAGCTTATCGCCGTTATCCTCTTCGACGTGGAGGTGGAGCTCACTTCCCATCATCTCGTTAACCTTGATCTTGCAAGGAATAGCCGCAGGATCGCTTACGTCCGCGCGGGTAATATGCTCGGGACGGACACCGAGAATGACTTCTCTCGATCTGATTCCCTTCTCTCTGAGCATATCTGCTTTGGCGCCCGTTACTTCAATCTTTGCACCGTATGGAGTAACGTAATATCTTCCGTTCTGCTCAATGAGATTGGTCTTGAAGGTGTTCATCTTGGGTGCGCCGATAAATTCCGCGACGAAGAGATTCAGAGGCATATCGAATACCTCGGCAGGTGTTCCTACCTGCTGAATAAATCCGTCCTTCATGATAACTATACGGTCACCAAGGGTCATAGCCTCGGTCTGATCGTGGGTTACGTATACGAACGTGGTATCGATCTTCTGACGGAGCAAAATGATCTCTGCTCTCATCTGATTACGAAGCTTTGCATCGAGGTTGGAAAGAGGCTCATCCATAAGGAATACCTTGCTGTCTCTTACCATCGCACGACCGATAGCAACTCTCTGTCTCTGTCCGCCTGACAAGGCTCTGGGCTTTCTGGTGAGATATTCGGTAATACCGAGGATCTCTGCTGCCTGAGTTACCTTCTCGTAAACTATATCGTTGGGAACGTTCTTAAGACGGAGGCTGAACGCCATATTCTCAAATACAGTCAAGTGAGGATAGAGCGCGTAGTTCTGGAATACCATTGCGATATTTCTGTCACGGGGCTGAAGGTCGTTTACTACAACGCCGTCTATCTCGATAGTTCCATCGGAAATGTCCTCAAGGCCTGCTATCATTCGAAGTGTGGTCGATTTTCCGCATCCCGAAGGTCCTACGAATACTATAAATTCTTTGTCGGCAATATCAAGATTGAAGTCCTGTACTGCAACCGTATCCTTGCCGTATATCTTCTTTACGTTAGTTAATTTAATACTTGCCATAATTATACACTCCTTTCATAGAGCATTTTCGCCATGCGTATGCGGCGTAAAAATGCGAGTTTAAAGGCAAAGCCTTTAAACAGTTAACCCTTAACTGCTCCGCCAGTAACGCCTTCAACATAGTATTTTTGTAATCCAAGGAAGACTGCAACTACGGGAATTGCTACGATAACGCCTGCGGCACAGAACATCGTGTAATGGGTGTTCATATTGGTTCTCGAGAGCCATTCATACATACCGACCGCAACGTTCATACCTTGGCTGTTCTCGTGAATGAGATAGCTTGCAAGTATAAAGTCGCCCCAAGGAGCCATAAAGCCCATAAGGATAGTATAAATGACGATAGGCTTGGACAGCGGCATTATTACCTTGTAGAAGACCTGGAAGCGCGTTGCGCCGTCAACTCTTGCCGCCTCGTCCAGACTCTTCGGGATCGTATCGAAAAATCCTTTCGATACGTAATATCCCATCGCACTGCTCGCGCAGTAGACTATGATAAGTCCGAGAGGCGCCATTTTTTCTGTAAGACCTGCGTCTGCAAACACCTTATATATAAGGATCATCGTAAGGAATCCAGGGAACATTCCGAGAATGAGCATCATATTCATAAGTCCCTTTCTTCCCTTGAAGCGAAGTCTGGAAAGAACGTAACTCATAGAAAGGATAAACACAGTTTGAAGCACTGCGGTAGCAACACCCATAATCGCGGTGTTGCCGAACCACTTAAGGAAGTCGGTCTTTGTGAAGAGCTTGACGTAGTGGTCAAATCCGAATTCCTTCGGGAAAAGATAGGGGGTCTGCATGTTTGTTTCTGTCTTAAAGGATTCAAGAAGAATACCAACGAAGGGGAAAAGCCAGACGATCGTGATAACGATGAGTATGAAATAAATAATCGCGTTGCTGATCCTACGGCTTGCTTTAGCGCCAAGACCCGTTTTTTTGATTTTATTATCGTTCTGTTTTTTCATCACTTGTAATCCTCCTCATTTCTGGTTGACGGAATTACGTTGTAGACGATAAGCGAGAGTATCGCTACGACAAGGAAGACGAGAATACCTATGATTGATGCCATATAGTATTTACTCTCGGTACTTCCGAGCGTCATCTTAAAGAGCCACGTGATAAGCAAGTCCGTGTGACCTACCGACGCGCCTCCCGCAGTTCCCTTGATCGGGTTACCGCCCGAGAGGAGATAGATAACGTTAAAGTAGTTGAGGTTTCCTACGAAGCTCGTAAGCAGATAGGGTCCCGTTACGAAAAGCATATAAGGAAGGGTAATCTTTGTAAACTGCTGGACCGAGCTCGCCCCGTCTATCTTGGCAGACTCGTAAAGGTCCTGAGGAATGTTCATCAAAATTCCCGTTGCCATAAGCATAATATAAGGAATACCTATCCAGATGTTTATAACTATCAGAAGTATCTTTGCTACTGTGGGAGAATCCCAAAGAGATACGTAAAAATTCGAGGTTCTGTAATTATAGATGAAGGGGATCTGATCAAGAACTTTTCCTATAAGTCCCGAGGTCGTAAAGAGCTTCGATACGTAAAGAAGCGAAACGAACTGCGGGATCGCGATGGTCATAACGAGCACCGTTCTCCAGAACTTCTTTATCTTTATTCCCTTCTTGTTGATCATGATTGCAACGAACATACCGAGGAAGTAGTTGGTAAATGTCGCAAAGAATGCCCACATGAGTGTCCAGGAAAGGATCTCTCCAAAGGTAAGTCCAAGTCCTCCCTGCCCGAAGTTGAACAGCTCGTTAAAGTGCTCAAATCCTACCCAACTGAAAAGGTTGGAATATCCGTCGTGTGCCGCGTCGTAGCTTGTGAAGGCAACGAGCACCATATAGATAATGGGAAGCACGGTAAATGCCAAAATTCCCGCTAAAGGAAGCGCGAGAAGCGTTTTGTGGAACTGATCGTCGAGCAGCGACTTCATATCTTCCTTGCCGCTTCTGATCTTTTTGCCTTTTGCAGTGATATCCATACAGATACGGCACTGCTTGACCTGAAGTCTCCAGGTGTAGATAAAGGCAAAGATAAATATGAATGTCAGAAGTCCGTACAGCATTACCTTGACGGAATCATCACCCCATATAGTTACATACTGGTCTGTAACAGGGTCGTATACGTTCTTTTGGGGATGAACGGTACCGATGGTGCTACCTATCTTAAACCAGTTACCCTTCATAATCCAATAAATACCGCCACTCGGCAGTACCATATATCCTATAAAGACGATCTCAAACAACAGGAACAATATTCCTCTCATTATCTGCCCATAGAATAAATTTCCAAATCCAAAAATAAAGAATGAGAGCTTTACCGCCCAGTTTCCTCTCTTGAAGGTCGTGCCGATATCGACAAATTCATCCTTGACCGCGATGCCGCAGTTTTTGAAGAATCCACCTAACTTCTTAATTCCCTTCCATAAAGCCGACGGAATAGCGCAAAAGAATAATGCAAACTTATACCAGAAAGCCTGCCACTTATTCAGCTTTAAATAATCCAGATCGCTTAGTCTTTTCATAATACCAATATAAACCGAGTTTATATAACTCCTTTCCAATCAGAGTGCTTATAACAAGAAGACATTGTTAGCCGACACACAAGACAAGTGTCCGTCCTATGCATCGGCTAACAATGCCTTTTTGTGAGAAGGCGGGGGCTTGCGCCCCCATAGCCTTCAAAAGATTATTTATTATTCAGCGGGAATAAGTTCAACGTAACCGCCGTTGTCGCTCAAGGTAAGCTTAACACGGTAAGTACCGTCAGCTTCAACCTTCAAGTTACCGTCGTCGGTAGCATACTGGCCTTCGCTTGCACCGTAGCTAACGTCCCAAGCTGCGCCCTGACGAACCTTCAAGGACTCTTCAGCGTGAAGCTCAAGGGGCTCGGAGAGGAATGTGCCATCATCCTGCTTGGTCATGGGGAAGTCGGTATCCCAGCTTGTGCCGCAGATGCCGCCGATAACGCTCCATGCCTGCTTTGCTTCGTCAGACATGCTGAGAACTGCATCGATAGCTGCATCGTAGTTATCAAGCGCGGTCTGGAGAGCTGCATCGGAGGTAGCTGCCTTAGCGTCTGCGCCAAGAACCTTAGCTATATCCCACCATGCGCCGTGGATCTGACCCTGAGGCTGACCGTATTCACCCTGCTTAGCAAGAGCTGCGAGGGAGATGTTGGACTGAACTGCTTCAGAAGCCTGAACTGCCTTGTTGGAGGGACCCCACTCGAAGCTTTCAAATCTCTGCTTCTGGCACTCTTCACCGGTGAGGTACTGAGCGAGGAGAGAAAGAACTGCTGCCTTCTTAGAATCGGTCTGAGGCTTAACACCCATAAGCTTGTTACCGGTGTAGGAGCCGAGGTGGTAGGACTTACCGTCTACTTCGAAAGAAGGAAGATCGGTTGCACCGAGGTTATCGCCAAAGTGCTCTGCTGCTGCGCCTGCGTTCCAAATACCCGTAACGATAGCACCTGCATCAGCAAAGGTGTCAGCGTCGGAGTCGTAGCAAGGAGCCTGAGCGAGCTTCTGCATGCCCTTCATTGCGATAAGGCCTGCTGCAGAGTTGAAATCGTCGTCAATTGCATTGAACTCGCCTTCAGCGGTCATAGTCCAGTTGGAGTGACAGCCGGTTGCGAAGAAGAAGGATGCGGTGTACCAAGCGTTCTCAAGAGCAAAACGGAACTTCTTGCCGCTTGCATTACATGCAGCGATAATAGCCTCGAGGCTATCTGCATCTTCCTCAGAGATGATGCTCTTATCGTAGTAGAGATAGTAACCGTTATCGCTGGTCATAGGATAAGCGTAGAGAGTACCTGCAACGGTTGCTGCTGCTACGGAGCCTGCGTCGTTGTTAGCCTTGATAGTCTCGGTAGCCTTTACGCCAAGCTTAGCAAGTGCGCCTGCCTGAACAAGACGAGCAAGCTGGTCCTGTGCGAAGCAGTAAATGTCGGGAGCAGTTGCAACGTCTGCAACTACCTTCGAGCCTGCGTCAGCCTCGGTAACGCCTTCGATAGAAGCGTTAATAACGATACCGGGGTTAGCTTCCATGAAAGCTGCGATCTGCTGCTTGAACTGGTCAGCAACACCGTCTTTTTCAGAAACCCACATAGTAATGTCGTACGTACCTGTGAGATCCGTAGCGTCATCGTTTCCACCGTTATTCTTGCCACCCTGATCACATGCAGCGAAGCATGCAACGAGCATAATAGCAGCCAAAATAACGGCTAAGATTTTACTCATTTTCATAAGTAATCCTCCTAAAAATGTTTTTTGTTTATGCGCCTCTCGGCACCTATATTATTATAATATTTTTGAGCATATTTGTCAAGATAATAATAAACTAAAGGTTGATTTTCGGCGTTTTGAACAAAATTGATTGAAATATTTATTACACAATGACAAACAAACTTTAACTAATTAATTTGAATATTCGTCGAATGCGGGCAGTTTTTTGCCATTATAGTCGAAAAGGCATTGATTTGCCCATTCGTTCGAGGTAGATTTCCCTTCCTCGTGGATATATTGCTGACCTGCCTCCGATGCCCAGCATATATTTTTGCCCGGCAGCCACAAGGGCTCCCAATAAAAGACTCCGTCTGTTTCGTGTTCTCGCGCCTTTTGCAAAAAATCTCTTACGAAATCAGCTTGTCCTCTGGGTGTCATCGGATATTTTTCGGTAACTCCCGAAACGTACGCGCGCTCCGAGTCAATAACGAGTCGTCGCGCCTCGCCGTCAAGCAAATAGGAGTCGGCGGTAAAGCCGTAGCCTAGCTCCATTACCATTATTCCCTTTCCAAAACGGCGGCAAGCATCGAGATTTTCAAAAAGCTCGTCGGGAGTGCCGTGCCAATAGGGATAATATGAAGCACCAATGATATCGTAGTCAACCGACGCATTTTTCATTTCGGTGAAGAACTCGCTGTAGACCTCCTTATCGTTACTTCGCTCAAGGTGGAGAATTATTTTTGCTTCGGGAGTTATCTCGCGGCAAGCCTTGCAGCCCGCCTTTACAAATCGGCAGAAATTTTCGTAGTTTCCTCTTTTTCCGTCGGACTCAAGCTTCCCAAGCGGCCACAGCATGCCGTTCGTGATCTCGTTTCCGACCTGAATAAGCTCTGGAGCAACGTCCGCCTCGCGCGCCTTTATAAGACAAGCCTTGGTAAACTCGTAGACTGCGGTTTCCATTTGGTCGACATTGTAATCTACCCAAGCCTTCGGAATCATCTGCTTGCCCGGGTCTGCCCAAAAATCACTGTAATGGAAGTCAAGCAAAAGCTTATAGCCCTTGCTTTTTGCCAGTCTACCAAGCTCGATATATCGGTCGATATCGCATCCGCCTGCGAGATAGGGCTCTCCGTCGGGGCTGTAAGGATCGTTCCAGACCCTTATGCGCATATAGTTGACTCCGTTTTTTATAAAAGCATCGAGGGGGTCTATCTGCACGTCGCCGTCAAAGTATTTTGCTCCGTTTTCAAGCTCCTCAAGATAGGTTGATACGTCAACGCCCAGTATCATTGTTCCCCTCCAATATGCTCTTCAAACCTCACGGGCTCATTATCTTCACCAAAATCAACGACGCGCTTCGTCATTGCGCGATATCTGAATCTCGCCATATCGTTAAGACGGAGAACGTCCTCTTCCTTGCCCGTAAATCCGCAACGCAGACAGTAATATTCCTTTTTTGCTTCTTCAAAGAACATATCTATGTCGATATCTCTCATAAAGCAGGAGGGACATCTGAAATTCAATTTGCCTTTCGTAGCTTGAGCCATGTTTTTACCTCTCCTTTACTTATAGTCTTGCGTACACCGATGTGATAGACGGGCGAGAAGGCTATTCCCTCCTCCGCGATCGCTTCGTCACAGTCTCCGCCCATTTCCACTTCGGTCTGAACGTCGGGAATCGTAACGTAGGTGCGTTTTGCGTCGTTTTTGACTATTTTTCTGCCAAGATATGCAAATTTCATATCTTCATCATCGACACCGAGGGTAACGCCCGTCATATCAGCCTGGTATTCGGTCGTTCCGAACGCACCTGTGAAATATTCGTAGAACGTGACCTTTTCATCGCCGATATCGTTCAATATTCGGCGCTCAGTGATGATATCTCCCTCGCCCTCGACGATAGTATAGACAGATTGGATCACTATATCAAGTCCTCCGAGCGTTACGGTAACGGGATCGGCAGTGAGGCGAACTCCTCCGTCGATCTTTTCGTAAACTGCCATAGTTCTGCACAGACAGAGATCGGCGCTCTCGCCGCGACAGCTTATCTTACACGATCTTATCGTGCCTGCGCCCGCGTAGTGAGTGAAATAGCCCGCGCGATAGTTTATCTGTATCAGATAAGGATAAGACGCATCGTAGACGTTTTCGGTTCCTATACCGGTCTTCTGAGGGATCCTTGCGACGTAGGGGCGAAGATCGATCAGCGCACCGCCTTGATTGAAATCAAAGCAGGTTCTCATCGCAGGGTCTGCGTACCAGAAATATTCTTTATTGCTTCCGTAAAGGATATCCTTCCATAAAGCACACTCTCCGCGCTTGTAGTCCTTGTGCGATTCGCGATAGTAATCCGCGAACTCGCTCATAGTCATATCGAAGAGCTTACCCTCTTTTTTGAGCTTTCCGTAGTACTTCATTCCGTCGTCGTAGGACTTTGCCAAAAGCTCGTACGGAGCCTCCCAGCGTCCGCGGCGGTTGAGCCAGCCCGGACCTACGAACATCATATTATAGCTGTATCCGTCGTTATATTTCGCGAGGTGGCGGTATTGGTCAATAAGGTTGTAAAGATAGGGGTATTCCCATTCTCCGCTGTCGCCGTAATATATCATTCCGCGCAGCACATTTTGGGGGTGAGTTCCGAAATTCGAGCCGTTTCCGTCAAAACAAGCCATAAGGTCGCGGGAAAGGTGAGGAATAGCTACGATGCCCGAGTCATCGTCGGCATCGGATGCGGGACAGTGAGAATTCACCTTTGAGGGAATCCAAGGATTCCAAGGACCTCCGTCCATAAAGGTATACCACGAATTATTGCAAGTATGGTACGCCTTCGGACCCTCTTCCCAGCAGGTCGCTACCGCGCATTTGACGCTTGGATAATTCTTCTTGATATAATTTATGGTGTACGCGTCAAGAAAATAACTGCTCGTGGACTCGGGGTAAAAGCCAAATCTTTCGTAGAACTTTCCGAAAACATCGTCTACGATCTCCTCTTTTCTCTTTTCATCGAACATCCAGATGCAAAAATCCTCGGTGTGATATTTTTCTCTGAATTCGGGGCACGGCAGCCCGAGCAAGGAAAGACCTATCTCATCTCCGTATTTTTCGTGATCTTCCTTTGCAAGCTCTATTATCACATCAGAAAACAACGAAGCGTAGGTT
>JAZSGD010000106.1:0-4031 GCA_045532555.1 Eubacteriales bacterium
TATTCTTCCTTATCTATCAGCTTTTTACCGTAAGAGTTCAAAAAAAGGAAATGGCACAGATATTTATCGGCGCGGGATATACCTTTGTGGGCATGGTGCTCTTTTTGGTCGGAGTAAACGTCGGATTCATGCCGGTCGGTAGCTATCTCGGCGCAACCTTCGCTAACCTCTCATACTCTTGGATCATCGTGCCGATCGGTATGATAATCGGCTTCTGTATGACCTACGCAGAGCCCGCGGTCGGAGTGCTTAATAAGCAGGTCGAGGAAGCAACCTCGGGTACTATTCCCCCAAAGGTGCTTCCGATGGCTATGGCGCTCGGCGTCGCAGCGGCAGGCGGTATCGCAATGATCCGCGCGCTGACGGGAATACCGATCCTTCCCTTCCTTATCATCGGCTATATAGCCGCAGTAGTTCTTTCCTTCCATTGTCCCGGCCTCTTTACTTCTATCGCGTTTGACGCGGGCGGTGTCGCCTCAGGCGTTATGGCAGCGACCTTCCTGCTCCCGATGTCTATCGGAGTCTGCGAGGCGGTCGGAGGCAGCACAGAGTCGATAATGACCGACGCGTTCGGCGTTATCGCACTTGTTGCGATGATGCCCCCCGTAACCATACAGATAGTCGGTCTGATATATAAGATCAAGCTCAAGAACAGCACCGCAGCCGAGGAAGA
Source organism: Eubacteriales bacterium (assembly GCA_045532555.1). Classification (GTDB taxonomy): domain Bacteria; phylum Bacillota; class Clostridia; order Oscillospirales; family CAG-272; genus SVTX01. The sequence continues at coordinate 674 of JAZSGD010000106.1, forward strand.
AACGCTCGATACCACTATCATCGACGAGATCTACGGCTTTGAAGCTCATCAGAAGAGCAATGCAACAGACGATGACGACGTTCTGATCATAGACTTTACCGAGGAGGGATCCTCGATAAGCCCGACTCACACCCACGGAGGTAATTGACGAATGCAAAATATATATCTGTTCCTTACCATAATAAAAAAATCGGATGAAAAGGAATTCGTGGAGTTCTTTCTCCACAAAAACGTCTGTCCGATCTACAGCTCCCTGTGCCGCGGCTCAACCACCTCGGAAACCCTTGATCTGCTTGGGCTTGAGCATTCCGAAAAGGTGCTTATGCAAGCTCTCGTCAGCACAAGCAAAATGTACGAATTGAAGAGCGCGCTCACCTACGAAATGAAAATAGACCTGCCCGACCGAGGCATCGCGCTCGCCATTCCCTTAACGAGTATTGCCTCAAAGCGAGCGTTAGATCACATTCTCGCAGATCAAAGCACGGAAACAGAAAATCACGAAACTACCGAAAGGAAAATAGAAATGGAGCTTATAGTAACTATCTGCATAAAAGGAAATAGCAACGCGATCATGCAGCTCGCCAAGGAGGCGGGTGCCGCAGGCGGAACTATAATGAAAGCAAAGGGCACAGCATCGGAGGCAGATAAATTCTTCGGAGTAACCTTGTCGGACGAAAAGGAGATCATCTACATCGTAGCAAAAAAAGAAACCAAATCCGATATTATGAAAGCGATCGCCTCCTACACCAACGGCTTCGGCACTCACCCCCTCGTCTTCTCCCTCCCCGTCACCGAAACGGCAGGCTTCAGACTGCTTGAAAAATAAAACCAAATAAAAGAGGTCGGTTCAATCGAACCGACCTTTTTTATATTATTATTCCACCCTGCCGTCCCGAACGATCAGCTTTGCGCGACCGCCCTTACCGACGTCAAGTATTCCCTGCACTCCGCAAACCATTATCGGCTCACGGCGCACAAGACCGATTCCGAAGGGCTTACCCTTCACAACGAACGAAGAACCGTCAATAATAAGCTCGGTTCTGCCCGTCAGCGGCGAGCATTTGTACTCGACTCTGCTGCTTTCTTCTCCGACCGTAACGGTCCAGCTCTGCTTTACCGCCATAATCATTTCAATTCGATTGACTTGATGTAGATCACGTCATCGACTGCCGCGCCGCTGAAATAGTCAAGTCTTATCTGGTTGATCTTACCCGACCAGAACGACAGATTGGATACGTCTATCGTCAGAGCATGGTATTCACCGTCCGCGACAAGCGGCTTCATAACGCTCTTGCCTGCCGTCGCACTTCCGATAGAACCTGCCGAAAGGAAGAGCTCCATATGATAAGACGTAGTCGAATTTGTAGTCGGGATCATATAAACTACCTCGATAGTACCGTAGTCCTCGGCATTGTAGACCGTTTGTGCGACACCGAACTCGATCGCTGCATAGGGGTCTCCGCCAAGAGTTGTACATTTGAGCGCTTGCTGAGTTGCATCATATTCAAACGTTGCATTATTCGCGCTCGTGAGTATACCGCAATATTCTTCATTACTGAAATCCATATGCTGAAGATCAAGGTCTCCGTCGGGCAAACGCATAGAGACGCTATTTCTGCTCAAGCTCTCGTTAGCCGTGAAATCCTTGTTCTCTTTAAAGATCGCGCGGATATCCTCAATGCTTCCCGTAGCGATAAGATAGCTATACTCAAGCGCCTCGTAAGACACGAGCCTCAGCTTCTTGAGAGGTGCTACGTATCCGCAACCGTCGTCATCGGCATCCTTGGATCCGTTGTACTCGTATCTGCCCGCGCTATATGCATCTGCATTGGGAACGTAAACGCCCATTCCATAATTAACGTCTTCATTAACCCAAGCGCACCAAGATTCAGTGTTGGACTCTCTCAGCAAGAATTTGCAATCAGCGGCATACTGAGGATCACCCCAGAAATTGAGATCATCTCTCGAGGAAAGCTCACCGCCTGTCCAAGAGTCAATGCCGTCATACCAAACGAACGTATCAAGATAGCTTACGGTATAAAACGCGGGGATCTCCTGATTAGTAGTGGGATGACTCCAACCCGAGAAATCAACGAAGCGGTTCTTGACCTCGATGTAATTCTCGTGGAGTATGTAATGATTCTCCATATAGCTGGGAGTTATAGCACCGTTGAGCGACCAGTCCTGAGGCTGTGCCTTGATATAAAGGCTTGTGTCTGTAACGACGATATCGATGATACGGCTGTCGTTTCCGTATTGATCACCGCCCTGAACAGGGTTATATACCCATTTCGAGTCAAAGCTCTCACCGGGCTCGTAAACACCGGGAACCGCGGGCGTGCCGTAGTAGGACTGCTGAACAAGTCTTCCCTCGTCGTGCTTATTCACAAGGTTGTCAAGTCCCTCAATATTGCTCTGAAAATCCTCAATATGGCAGATCGCGCCGCCCCAGCTCATATCAACTCCGAGTTTAAATCTGTCGTTGTTGATATAGTACTTGGTATTGCCGTAGCTTCCGGTATAGCACTCGATCTTTGCCGTCGAAACGTGATAAAGAGTGAAGGAAGCCTTTTTGTTCTCGCACGTATCGACTACTATCTTCGTAATTGAGGTAGCGGTCTTCTTGTCAAGATAATCAAGGATCAGACCCGAAAAATCGCCCTCTCCCTTCTCAACGAAGAAATCTGCAACGGTCTCCTCACCGACGTGATTTTTATAGGTCACGTAAATGTGCACGGGAGCGTTAGATCTGTAATTCAGCGTCAAACGGTTAAATTTCTCCGAGAACATGTCTGCGGAAAACTTAAACTCAAGACCCGAATAAAAGACGAATGACGTGTCGTTTACCTTCTCGTATCCGCTTACCGTGTAAGTAAGTCCCTTTGTCGTGGTAACTGTAGCCACACCGTCAGTCTCTTCAACGGTCATCTCAGGCTCAACGAATTCGGTTTTCTCCTCGGTCGTGCCCTCGGTTGTACCATTGGTCGTACCCTCGGTTGTACCCTCGGTTGTACCTGCAGTAGTTCCCTCCGTCGTTCCCTCGGTAGCACCGATTGTGGTTTCGGTCGTCTGCTCGGTCTCGGTTCCCTGTCCGCCGTTACAAGCAACAAAGGTTGCAAGAGTTGCAAAGCATAAAACGATCGCCAATAATCTTAAAAATTTGGATTTCATAAACAACTCCCATTAAGATTTGATTTGTAATACTCAATAATTATACCACAAACTCCCTGACTTGTCAACACAGCCGCCGAAATTAACAAAAGGCCGCACCCGATACGAACTTCAAACGAAGCGTCACACCGAATGCGGCTTTTTATTCAACGATTATTTTTCAGCAACTACGAACGCAGTAGACTTC
>JAZSGD010000029.1:0-1674 GCA_045532555.1 Eubacteriales bacterium
CTGGGGAGCGGAGAGCCCGTCGTTGTCAGCCTTGCGCCCTCGTTTATTGCGAACTACGAAGGCGTAGGAATCGAGTCTATGCGCCGAGCTCTCCGCAAACTTGGCTTTTTCGACGTTGAGGAAACAGCAATCGGTGCAACCATTGTTAAAACAGAATACGAGCGTATGCTTCGTGAGGAGGAGCGAGATATCATCATAACCTCCTGTTGCCACTCGGTCAATTTGCTCATTCAAAAATACTTCCCGTCCTCTCTTGAATATCTTGCAGACATTATGTCGCCTATGCAGGCACACTGTAGAGATATTAAGAAAAGAATGCCGAAGGCAAAGACCGTATTTATCGGCCCTTGCGTTGCAAAAAAGGATGAGGCTGAACACTATGAGGGGCTTGTTGATGCCGTTCTCACTTTCGAGGAGCTCACCAATTGGCTGAAAGCCGAGCATATTGAGCTTGAACGGGAAATGGACAGCACTCCCGAGAGCCGCGCACGCTTCTTCCCGACCACCGGAGGCGTACTTAAGACCATGGCGCAGAATGCTCCCGGATATACCTATATTGCACTTGATGGTGTTGAAAATTGTATTTCCGCACTTCGTGATATTGAAAGCGGAAAGATCCATAAATGCTTTATTGAGATGTCTGCTTGTGTCGGTAGCTGTATCGGCGGGCCCGTTTTGGAAAAGTATCATAATACTTCTCCCATTAAGGACTTTATCACCATTGCAGACTATGCCGGTGAGCGCGACTTCGACGTTGCACAGCCTGCTCCTATGGAGATCAAAAAGCATTTCACTATGATTGAGCATAAGCTCATGCAGCCTTCCGAGAACGAGATCATGACCGTTCTTCGTCAGATGGGCAAGTTCAAGCCTGCCGACGAGCTGAACTGCGGATCTTGCGGATACAATTCCTGCCGTGAGAAAGCGATCGCTATCATTCAGGGTAAGGCTGAAAGCTCTATGTGTCTGCCGTTCCTTAAGGATAAGGCAGAAAGCTTCTCGGATACTATCGTTAAGAATACGCCCAACGGACTTATTGTTCTTAACGAAAATCTTGAGGTTCAGCAGATCAACAATGCGGCTCGCAAGATCATGAATATCCGTGCGGCATCCGACGTGCTCGGTGAGCCCGTTATTCGCATTCTCGATCCTACCGTGTTCGTACAGGTCAGAAACAGCGGCCGAAGTGTACGTGATCAGCGCACGTATCTCGCTGAATACAAAAAGTACGTTGAGCAGACCGTTGTTTACGATCCCGACTCCCGTATGCTGATCGGTATTATGCGTGACATTACCGATGAGGAAGCAGACAGAGAGAAGAAGGCACGAATCAACAAGCAGACGGTTGAGGTTGCCGATACCGTTGTTGAAAAGCAGATGAGAATCGTTCAGGAGATCGCATCCTTGCTCGGCGAAACCGCAGCAGAGACCAAGATTGCCTTGACTAAACTGAAGGAGTCTATCGGCGATGAATGATTTGTGTGCAGATATCGGATATAAAAGCATCAATCATGTCGGCGAAGAGCTTTGCGGCGACCACGTAGACGTCGTAGAGGAAAATGAGAATTCTACCGTAATCGTGCTTGCGGACGGTCTTGGATCGGGTGTTAAGGCAAGTATCCTTTCCACCTTGACCTCCAAGATTATCTCGACGATGATGGCGGCAGGGCTTCC
>JAZSGD010000251.1:0-2517 GCA_045532555.1 Eubacteriales bacterium
GCCGAGATCGGCTTTGACGGAGTTTTAAATTTTGAAACTATGGTTTCTTGGGATATTCCGCACGGCGACGAGCGAGACCGCCTCGAGCGAGAAAGTCGGATCGTAGCCATGTCGTTCTGTGAGCCAAGGAGTTGTTCCTGAGTATTGTCTTCCTAAGACCGCTTGGCCTCCGACTTGCCGAGATCGGCTTTGACGGAGTTTTAAATTTTGAAACTATGGTTTCTTGGGATATTCCGCACGGCGACGAGCGAGACCGCCTCGAGCGAGAGCTGGCGCTTATCGGACATAAGCTCGCGAAAAACATCTAATCTTAATATAATGATATATCAACTCACAAAGGAGAAACCAAATGAAAGAATTGCATTTGATTTGTAACGCGCACCTCGACCCCGTCTGGCAGTGGGATTGGAACGAGGGAGCAACTGCGGCGCTGGCAACCTTCTATTCCGCAGCTCAGCTGGCAGACGAATACGACTACATCTTCTGTCACAACGAGGCGCTTCTGTACGAGTGGATCGAAGAGCACGATCCTGCGCTCTTTGAGCGCATCCGCGAGCTTGTAAAGGCAGGGAAGTGGCACATTATGGGCGGCTGGTACGTTCAGCCCGACTGCACCGTGCCCTCGGGCGAGGGCTTTGTTCGTCAAATCGAGTCGGGACTTTCCTATTTCAAGGAAAAGTTTGGCGTAAGACCGACGGTCGCCGTAAATTTTGACTCGTTCGGTCACACGCAGGGGCTTGTTCAGATCCTCAAAAAGTGTGGATATGATGGATATATCTTCTGCAGACCAATGCCCGGGCTGATGGAGCTGCCCGACAGAGTCTTCAACTGGGTGGGATTTGACGGAAGCACGGTCAAGGCGTCACGTTTTGAGGATATGACCATATATTGTTCAGAGCTTGGGCGCGCGGTTGAGGATATCAAGCGTAAGCTCATCCCTTGGCAAGAAAGCGACGTTGCGTTCGCTCTCTGGGGTGTTGGCAACCATGGCGGCGGCGCTTCGAGAAAGGACCTTGGCGATATAAAAGAGTATATCGAGGAAAGCAAGAAAAACGGTGTCACCGTTATCCATAGTACCCCCGAGACATTCTTCTCGAGAGTTGATCCGACGGCAGAGTTCAACAAGGCGCTCGAGCCCTGCTTCGTTAAGTGCTACTCCTCCGACAGTAGATTGAAGCATAAGTATGCCGAGCTTGAAAACAAGCTTGTAGTGACCGAAAAGATCTGCGCTTACGCGGCAAGCGAGTGCGGAACGAAGTACGACCACAAGGCTTTTGCCGAAGCGCAGAAGAATATGAGCGCAGTGCAGTTCCACGACGTTTTGTCGGGAACCAGTATTCTCGACGGTGAGCAGAGCAGTCTGCGCAAGGCAGATTATGCTATGGAGATCCTCGATAAGCAGTTTACCAAAGCCTTTTTCGATCTTTTCTCGGGATACGAAAAGGCAGCGCCCGGCGACTATCCCGTATTTGCTTACAACCCGATGCCCTACAAGGTGGACGGTATTTTTGAATGCGAGATCTTCCTTTTGAACGGCATCGTTTCCGACACCGAGGCTTACGACTTTAAGATCATAAAGGATGGCAAGGAAGTGCCTTATCAGACCGTAAAAGAAGGCTCGACCATAAATATGGACAGAAGAAAGCGCTTTGCTATCAAGGCAGAGCTCAATCCTATGTCGCTTACGAGATTTGACGTTGTGATCAGCAAGAAGGAAAAGACCTTCCTCGACAGAACGCCCCAGACCGAGTTTGATCTTGGACGCGGCGTTACGGCGAAGTTTGATAAGGAAAACGGCTGTCTTACATCTTTTGTGGTTGACGGCAAGGAATATCTCGCGGGCGGCGCGTTCGCTCCCGTGATGTTCGAGGATAACGCGGACCCGTGGGGCTGGCATATGAAGACCGTCGGCAAGAATTACAAGTATGCCGATGTCAAAACCTCTCTGCGAGTTGTCGAGCGCGGAGACCTTTTAACGACAGTTGAGAGCATTTACGATACGGGCAAGAGCGAGGTCCGCGTGGCTTACAAGCTTTATAAGGACTACGATTACGTTGACATCACCGTTAATGTTTGCTGGAACGACGCGGGTAAGGGACTTAAGCTCGAGATCCCCGTGACCGACGCTCACCGCTTTATCGGTCAGACCTCCTTCGGAACGCAGGAATACGAGCACGACCTTGAGCAGTGCTCGCACAGATTCTGCGGAATTGAGTCCGAAGGAAAGGTTTTCGCCGTATTCAAGGACGGCACCTACGGTTGCTCGGTAGAGAACGGCAAGCTCTATTTGACGTTGCTTAACGGCTCGGTATACTGCGCTCACCCCGTAGGAAACCTGCCGATCATCGACGAGGAAAGATTTAATTATTATCTCGACACGGGCAGACACGAATTTTCATTCAGACTCGCCGTTTGTAAGGAAAAAGAGCTTGAGAGAATGGCAACGGAGTTTATCCAGAAGCCATATACGCTCAACGCGTATCCTCACGGCAAGGGAGAGAAAAAAGAGCATAGCCC
>JAZSGD010000342.1:0-8331 GCA_045532555.1 Eubacteriales bacterium
TATCCTTTCGGTCAGAAGTACGCCCTCGTCGTAGCCGACGTATCCGGGCGGCGATCCGATCAGCTTCGGGATGCTGTGCTTTTCCATATATTCCGACATATCAAGCCTGATCATCGCGTCCGTGCTCCCGAAAAGCAGAGAAGCAAGCGCGCGGCAAAGCTCGGTCTTGCCCACACCCGTCTGACCAGCGAAGATAAACGACCCGATAGGCCGCTTCGGGTCTCCAAGCCCCGTCCGACCTCGTCTGATAGCGCTTGCCACCGCCGCTATCGCCCTCTCCTGACCGATCACCTGCTCGGAAAGCTTGTCCTCAAGCTCGGCAAGACGGCGGCTCTCGCTTTCAAGCAGCTTGGATACGGGAATACCCGTCCATTGAGTCACGATATCGGCAATATCGCACTCGCGTAGAGTAAGACTGCTAGCTCCTTTTCTTTTTTCCCACTCCGCCTTTTCCGCCTCGTATTTTTTTCGCAGAGTGATCTCCTTGTCGCGTAGGGCGGCGGCAAGCTCGAAATTCTGCTCGGTTATCGCCTCGGCTTTTTCGGCTTGAATGCGACGGAGCTCGCTCTCTATCTCGCGTTGCTCGGGCGGGGAGGTGAAGATCTTGAGCCGCAGCCGTGCCGCCGCCTCGTCGATGAGGTCTATCGCCTTGTCGGGCAGATATCTGTCGGGCACGTATCTTATAGACATATCGACCGCTGCATCTATAGCCTCGTCGGAGATGTTCAGCTTGTGGTGCGCCTCGTACTTTGTTCGAAGACCGAACAAGATCTGCTTCGCCTCGGCGGCAGAGGGCTCGCCCACCGTCACGGCTTGAAATCTTCGCTCAAGCGCGGCGTCCTTTTCAATATATTTTCGGTATTCACTGATCGTCGTCGCGCCGATGACCTGAAGCTCACCGCGCGAGAGCGCAGGCTTGATAATGTTTGCCGCGTCAACCGCGCCCTCTGCAGCACCTGCACCGATGATCGTGTGTATCTCGTCGATAAAGATTATCATATCGGGATTTTTCTGCGCCTCTGCCATAATGCTCTTGAGTCTGTCCTCAAATTCACCGCGATACTTCGCTCCCGCGATCATGCTTGCGAGATCGAGTGAGATTATTGACTTGTCACGCAGAATCTCGGGCACGTCGCCGTCGGCGATCCGCTGGGCAAGACCCTCGACCACGGCGGTCTTTCCAACGCCGGGCTCACCGATCAGACAAGGGTTATTTTTAGACCGCCTTGATAAGATCTGAATAACTCGCTCGGTCTCGCGGTCGCGCCCGATTATAGGGTCGATCTTGCCCTTTTTTGCCGCCTCGGCGAGATTTCTTCCGTAATTTTTGACCGCATTTTTCTCGCGCCCCTTCTCGTTGCTTTCCTGAGATCTTTTAGCGCTTGGCATTCGCCCTGGACTTGATTCAAGATACGATTCAACGTCACTTTTCAGCTCGCTGACCGAAGCGCCGAGAGATTCAAGCATACGCACAGCCACGCAGTCACCGTCCGAGAGCATAGCGAGAAGCAGATGCTCTGTGCCGATATAGCTGTGATTACTCTTGGTTGATTCGTACGCGGAGACCTCGATTATCTTTTTGATGCTCGGGGTCATATTCGAGGGTGAGATCTGCTCGGGCGAGCCGATGCCCGTGACCTCTATTATCGTGTTTTTTACGCTTTCGCTTTTGATGCCCCTCGCCAAGAGTATCTTTGAGGCGGCACAGTCGGCAGTCGAGAGCAGACCGAGCAAAAGATGCTCGCTTCCAATGTAAGAGTGACCGAGCTCGGAGGCAAATCCGAGCGCGGAGTTGAGCGCGTTTTGCGCCTTTGGAGTAAATTTATTTGCCATATCTGTTCCTCGTAAGACAGCTCACGTCTTCAGTTAGACGCGAGCTTGTTATGTACGAAATCTGCGCGCGCACAGTCGCAGTCGGTGGCACTCTTGCATTCGCGACAGCTTGCGATGACCGAAGAATTCAGCCCGTCCGCCAATAGAAGATTGAGCGCCGATACGCTTGCTGGCGGCAAAGCGGCAGTATCCTTGCAGACCGCAAGAGCGAATCGAACGTCCGATGAGAGCGATAACAGATCGTTTTCAGAAAGCATTTTTGCGTTAGTCATGACTCCGTAAGCGCGCCACGCGCGGTCAATAATTATTTTGTCCTTCTCCGCAAAAATAATTCGCTCAGACTTCGCTTCGTCCTCTACTATTTTCGTTATAAGTGAGCTGAACGACTGCGCGGCATGAACCTCACTTGAAAAAGGAGCAGGTGAGTGCGAAAGCAGATACAGATCGCCGCCCAAATCGGAAAAGAGAGGAAAGAGTCGCGTTCCGATGATCGCGCATTGATATCGCAAACTCTCCGAGCTATTATTGAGCCTGAGCGACGGCAGATAAAGAACTGCTGAAAATTCTACCCCCGAACCGCATAGCGCGGGACTGTTAGAGATATATCCGAGCGTGTCCGAGTATGCGAATTCAAATTCTCGGTCAAGTAGCTCCTCCGCGCCTGCGGCGATGTTTCTCGTTTCGCTTACGGAGTTGCCCGCGAGAAGCGAGCGAATATTTATCAGATCGTTGCCGCCTAGAGACACCGCAAGATTGCAGGGCTCGTTGAAAAAGAGCGAGCGAGTGCCTTCATAGTGTAGAAAATCCCGATCGATAAAGCCTTTTTCGGCGAGTGCTATGACCTCGGGAAGAGCTCCCTCGGGTAATATTTCCTTGCGGAATCCGTTTTTTGTGAGCAAAGTCTCCGCCTTCTCGAAAAACTGATCGTTCAGCGTTTTTTCTGATTTAACCGAAAATCGAGCGTCAGCGGGATTGCGAGCGTATCGCGTCTGCGACCTTATAACGTGATGAGAGCATTTGCCCTCTGATGTAAACCATGACATTTTTAGTCTCCTTGTATTTTTGTCGTATGTAGTTTTTGTGGGATATTAAACAGCCTTGCCCTCAAGCCTCTTGATCTTGTCGCGCAGAGTTGCGGCTAGCTCGAAGTTTTCGGAGTCGATCGCGCTCTTAAGCTCTGCTTTTGCCTTGTTTATCGCCTGGCGCTTGTCCAATCTCTCCCTGCGTGCAAACGGCATTTTGATAAGATCGCTACCCTCGGCAAGTCTTGGGGAGGGAAAGAGGGTGTCGGCAAAGGCGGCATAGCATTCGGAGCAGGCGAGACGACCGATCGCCTTGAGATCGGAGAGGGTAGAGCCACACCCCTTGCAAGCTCTTTTGTCGTCAGCGCTCGTAGATGTCGCAAAAATCAGACTGTGAGGGCAGAGCGCAAGCAGCGTAGGGTCGGGAATATATACAAGATCACCTTCGCTCGTCGCGGAAGGGGACGAAAAGCTTGCCAGCCTTCCTTGGATAGCGCCGCAGGAGGCGCAGAGCGCGTGTTTTGTCCCGTCCTCGTCCGCGTAAAACAAAGTCGCTTTTTTATTTTTGCATTTTTCGCAGTTCATTCTCATTTTCCTTTCGTTTTTTATGAATATTCGTTGTGTTTCCGTCAAAAAAATGGTTTTGACAGCTTTTCAATAACATTTTACACGAAGTACGACGAAAAAAAGGTCGCATTGTGTAGTTGGACGAAAAAAATTAGTTTTTTCTCACAAAAGCACAAGTTCATCAATAGTTTACAAATAATTTCGGCTATTCGATTGACAATATTAGTTAAAAGAGGTATAATTTAATTAAAATGGGAGAGAAGGTATTTTTTTAGAAATGAAGAAAAAAGACCGATAAAAAAATCCCAAAACGGAGGCATTCAAATGGATAAAAATCAGACAGTAGGTAATCGCAAAATCGCCTCTCTGTTCGATGCGGGCTCGTTCGTTGAGGTCGGCGCTTATATCAAGAGAAGCGGCGACAGCGAGGCGTACGACGGAGTGATCTGCGGATACGGCTCGGTATCAGGCAAGCTCGCGTTCGCATTCGTGCAGGATAGCGACAGAACGAAGGGCGCGTTCGACGAGGCAGGCGCCAAAAAGATCGAAATGCTTTACGATATGGCAATCAAGAACGGAGCGTCGATCATCGGCGTATTCGATAGCGCAGGCGCAGTCGTAGCAGAGGGAAGCACGGCGCTTTCCGCATACGGCAGATTTATGGCTTGCGTAGCAAAGGCATCGGGAATAATTCCCCAGATCGCCGTTTACGACGGACTCTGCACGGGTATGGCTCTCACGATCGCCGGTATGTTCGACCTTTCCGTAAAGGTCGAGGATAAAGCAGAGCTTTATCTCCTTCCCACCTCAAACAATAAAGAAATGGTATGCTCGATCGAGGTCAAGGACGAGGCAGCAGCATTCGCCGCAGCCCGTGAGCTTGTCGAGATACTTCCCCAGAACAATAAAGACGACGCAAGTCAGATGAGCGGCGACGACGCAGCTCGCGCAGTTGCGATCGACGGACTTACGGGCAAGGCGCTTGTCGAGACTCTTGCCGATAACGGTAAGTTCGTAGAGATATACGCGCAGCAGAGCGGAATCGTAACGGGATTTGCATTCTTCGGCGGCACGCTTTGCGGTGTCGTAGCCTCGGATAATACCTGCGACGCGGGTAAGATCGGCTTCAAAGGTGCGAAGAAGGCGGCTGATCTCATCTCCTTCTGCGATCGTTTCGGCATTTCCGTACTGACGCTTGTTGATAGCGAGGGACTTTGCGATTGTGCATGCCCCAAGTGCATAGCAAGACTTGGCTCGGCATACGCGAACGCTACCGTAGCAAAGGTAACGGCAGTCGTTGGCAAGGCTTACGGTGCAGGCTTCACACTTCTCGGCTCCAAGGCACTCGGCGCAGATCTTGAGATCGCTACCGAGGGTGCGGTCATCAGCGTGATGAGCCCCGAGAGCGCGGTCGCGTTCCTTATGAACGATCAGATCACGGCAGACAAATCGCGCGCTGACGTTGAGGCAGAGTGGTGCGAAAAGTATGCAAGTGCAGTTTGCGCGGCAGAGAAGGGCGACATCGACGATATAGCCCCGGCACAGACCCTTCGCGCACGTATCTGCTCGGCACTCTATATGCTTGCTTGCAAAGCAGACGGTTGCCCCGATAGAAAATATTTCAGAACCCCTCTTTGATAAATACGGAGGTTGAAGATGAAAACGAGTAAGAAAATATGCCTGTACGCTCTTACGACTTCTGTTCTCACGGTGCTTTCCACAATAGTCGCATTTGCCGAGGATAAAAACATCGATGGCGGCAAGATGACCTTCGCCGAGCGACTTCCGTACGCCCTTCAGGGAACGGTCACGGGACTTATTATGGTCTTCGCGGTGCTTGCACTTTTGTGGCTGGTTATAACGATCTCGAAGGTCATATTCTACGATCTGCCGAAAAAGAAAGCAAATAAGGCTGCGAAGAAAGACGTCGTTGACACAGAGCCTGAAATAACGGCAGAGATCTCCGAGTCCATATTGGCGATCCACGAGGCTAACGACGGTGAGATTATAGCAGTCATTACTGCTGCAGTTGCCGCAATGATAGAAAGTGGCGAATATAAAGATGAATTCGCAGGCGGCTTCAGAGTTGTCTCCTTCAAGAGAAGCTCGGGTAAAGCTTGGAACAGAAAATAATATTACGAAAGGCTTGGTATATAACAATGAAAAGATTTAACGTGACAGTCAACGGCGTATCGTACGACGTAGTAGTAGAAGAAATAGGCGGCGCAGCTCCCGTAGCAGCTCCCGTAGCAGCTCCCGCACCCGTAGCAACCCCTGCCGCAGCTCCCGCAGCAGCACCTGCTCCCAAGGCAGCTCCCGCAGGCACCGCAGGTGCAGTAGCCGTAAAGGCTCCTATGCCCGGAACAATTATGAAGGTAAACGTAACCGTGGGTCAGGCAGTCAAGAAGGGCGACGTTCTTTGCGTTCTTGAGGCGATGAAGATGGAAAACGACATTTCCGCACCCCAGGACGGAACCGTTGCAAGTGTTAACGTTCAGAAGGGCGCGAGCGTACAGAGCGAGGACGTTCTCGTAACGCTTAACTGATAATTCCTATTCATAATTCTACGAAAGGAAAATGAATAATGGAAGGCATCATTCAAACGATTAAAAACTTTATCGAAGGAATGGGCATTTCTCAGCTTGTTGCTAACAACGACTGGTGGAAATACGTGGTTATGTATGCCATCGTGATAGCGCTCGTCTATCTGGCGATAGTAAAGAAATTTGAGCCCCTCCTCCTTCTCCCTATAGCGATAGGAATGCTGTTTACCAATCTTCCCGGTGTTGGAGTCTACAACGAGATCTTCTTCGCGGGCGGACATATAAACTGGGCACTCTTCGGCGGTGCTCCGATCTCCGCGGAGATGATAGCAGAGCTTCTCGCCGACGGTGTTGCTGAAAACTCCGACGTTATAGTTTATATGGTCGAGAATCTCGGCAAAACGGTAACCCCCGGACTTATCGATATACTTTATCTCGGCGTAAAGCTTGGTATCTATCCTTGCCTTATCTTCATAGGCATCGGTGCTATGACCGACTTTACTCCCCTTATCGCAAATCCCAAGTATTTCCTGATCGGTGCAGGTGCGCAGCTCGGTGTTTTCGTAGCGTTCGCGGCAGCGTTCCTCTCGGGTCAGTTTACGCTCGGTGAGGCAGCGTCTATCGGTATCATCGGCGGTGCGGACGGTCCTACGGCTATCACCGTAACCAAGTCGCTCGGTCCTGCGCTCCTCGGAGCTATCGCAATTGCGGCGTACTCCTACATGGCGCTCATACCTATGATCCAGCCTCCGTTTATGAAGCTCTTTACCACCAAAAAGGAAAGACTTATAAAGATGGATAAGCTTCGCGAGGTATCCAAGACCGAGAAACTCATATTTCCGATACTCGTAACCTTTGTCGTTGCTCTTATCGTTCCCGACGCGCTCGTGCTTATCGGATGCTTGATGTTCGGTAACCTGCTCAACGTCTGCGGAGTGACAGACCGTCTCTCCAAGACCGCGCAGAACGAGCTTATGAATATAGTAACAATATTCCTCGGAATTTCTGTTGGCGCAACCGCAACTGCAGGCAACTTCTTGAGCTTGCAGACAGTAATTATCGTCGTATGTGGTCTGGCGGCATTCTGCGTATCCCCTTGTGGTGGACTTATCACCGCAAAGATAATGAACTGGCTCTCGGGCGGCAAGATCAACCCTCTTATCGGCTCGGCGGGCGTTTCCGCAGTGCCTATGGCGGCTCGAGTTGCTCAGGTGCAGGGACAGAAGGAGGACCCCTCCAACTTCCTGCTTATGCACGCAATGGGACCCAACGTAGCGGGAGTTATCGGCTCTGCCGTTGCGGCGGGCGTATTCCTCTCCTGGTTGAGCTGACAACCATTCCAATGATTAAGAAAGGTAAGGTTTTAAATAAATGGCACAGGTAAAGATTACCGAAACAGTACTGCGTGACTCTCACCAGTCGCTTATCGCCACGAGAATGACCACCGAGGAGATGCTTCCTATCCTTGAAACCATGGATCAGGTCGGCTATCACTCCCTCGAGGCGTGGGGCGGAGCAACCTTTGACTCTTGTATGAGATTTCTCAACGAGGATCCCTGGGAGAGACTTCGCAAGATCAGAGAGCACGTAAAGAACACAAAGCTTCAGATGCTCTTCCGCGGACAGAATATTCTCGGCTACCGTCACTACTCCGACGATGTTGTTGAATACTTCGTTCAGAAGTCGATAGCAAACGGTATCGATATCATTCGTATATTCGACGCGCTCAACGATCCCCGTAACCTCAAGACCGCAATAAACGCGACCAAAAAAGAGGGCGGACACGTTCAGGCGGCGTTCAGCTATACCACGGGTCCCGTTTACACGATGGACTACTATTCCGAGTATGCAAAGAGACTCGAGGATATGGGCGCAGATTCGATCTGTATCAAGGATATGGCAGGTCTGCTCAAGCCCTTCGACGCTTACGAGCTCGTAAAGACACTCAAGGAAAGCGTAAAAGTACCGATTCAGCTTCACACGCACTACACCGCAGGTCTTGCGTCTATGACTTTGCTCAAGGCTATCGAGGCAGGCGTCGACGTTGTAGACACTGCGATCTCTCCTATGGCTATGGGAACCTCCCAGCCTCCCACGGAGACCCTCGTTGCTACGCTTCAGGGCACCGAGTACGACACTGGCATCAGCCTTGACAATCTCGATAAGGTGACCAAGCACTTTACACCTCTGCGCGAAAAGTATCTTGCAGACGGACTTCTCAACCCCAAGGCGCTTAAGGTCGACGTAAACGCGCTGATCTATCAGGTGCCCGGTGGAATGCTCTCCAACCTTATGTCCCAGCTCAAGCAGGCAGGGAAGGAAGATAAGCTGACCGAGGTTCTTGAGGAAGTACCGAGAGTAAGAGC
>JAZSGD010000317.1:0-7061 GCA_045532555.1 Eubacteriales bacterium
GTCGCCTCGGCAGAGCCGAAGGGCGAGCGAGCCAATCTGTCGTTTTCCTTGAGAAGCTTTTTCTGAACCTCCTCGGGCAGACCCGCGGACATTATTTTGTTGTAATATTCTTCGGTATCGGAAACGCCGTCGCCAAGTTCCTCCTGGATCGACTTCATCTCCTCGCGCAAATAGTATTCACGCTGACCGCGGTTGATCCTCTCGCGAGTCTTTTTGTGAAGCTCGGACTCAAGCTGAAGCACGTCAAGCTCGTCCTCCGCGATAGCGAGAACGGTCTCGATGCGGCGATATGGCTCGAACACTCCGAGCACCTCGAGCTTATCCTCAAACTTAATAAAGAGATTGGATGCGATGACGTCGGCTAAGAGCGCGGGATTTTTGATCGACTTAAAGGTGGGTAAAATGCTCTCCGCGGGGGGAGGGAGCAGCTTTGCTATCTTTGTTGCCGCGTCTGTAAGACGGCGCGTGTATGCTTGGTTTTTAATTCCGGGGCCGTCGGGCATAGCGATAGTTTTGCAGATCACCTCTGCGGTGTTGAACTTGCCGGTGCGACGGTAGGACGTCAGAGTAGCGCGCGACATTCCCTCGGCGATGCAGCGCAGGGTCTTTTCACCTGCGTTTATGAGCTGCTTGATCTTGATGACCGTGCCGACCTCGAAGAGTCTGGGCTCCTCGCCCTCCTCGGACACGATCGGGATAGCCAGCGCGTATTTCGATCCCTCGAACGCTTCGCGAAGCGCCTCGCAGGAATCAAAACTGTTTTCACTGACCTCAAGATTTATTATTTCTCCCGGGAACGCGACCGTGGTGGTAAGCGCAACCAAGGGAAGAGAAAGATTCTGTGCTTTGACTGTATATTGTGACATTTTAATCTCCATTCCGCCACATACGGGAACCCCAAAAGTTCACTTAATTCACTTCGGGGAACCCGTGGCGGCACAAATAGTAATCGATGAATTTTGCCGACGAGGCAAAATTCCTGCGTGAAAAAGAGTAGTTCACTATTAGATGGAAGCAACTTTCACGCTGGACCTCGTATATGTTTTTAAACTGCCGTAAGCCTCATTTGCGGAGAAAAGACGGCGGTAACGGTACAATTATCTCATCATATCCTATATTATAACATAAAAATCGCAAAAAAGCCATACGTTTCAAAGAATTTTTACAATTTAATTATATGTTTAACAAAAACGCAGTATCCTGACTGATTTGCAATCTTAAAAAGGAAACACACTACGACATAAGCGATATGTAAAAATAGCCAAAAAGGAGTACGACAAAAAGCCGAAAATTCTCACACTTATGCTTTTTCACGAAAAATTCGACGAAAAATCGTACAAAATGGCTATTTACAAATTGAGCGAAAGAGTGTATAATAAAAGTCCCGAGTAAAGTGTCGGATCCGCGCCGACGCTTTATTTATCCTGCACAACCGTGCATGTTTTCTGCGAAATATCAATCTTATGATATCTGTTGACGCAATGAAAACGCAGGTTGTGCTTTCTTTTTACAAAGCTTTTTTTAAAAAAGCGAAAATTTTTTTCAAAACCCTATTGACAACCCCGATCTTTTGTGCTATAATACTCGGGAACAAAGAGAAGTACCGCTTCCACCCAGCCGCAACGGCGCGCTCGGTAAATAGTTTTCAAATCCGACCCCTGACTGTCGGAAAACTATGCTCGCGGGACTTTTCGTCCGGCGATTTTTTTGCCTCAAAAACGACAGATATTATGAAAACATATACATTCACTTAAAATGGAGGTGTGTAACCATAGCAGCAAACAACTCAAAAGACACTCTTATCAACGAAGCGATAAACTTCCCTCAGGTCAGAGTGATCGGTCCTGAAGGCGAACAGCTTGGAATCATGAGTTCCGACAACGCACTTAAGATGGCGTACGATAAGGGTCTCGACCTTTGTCTTATGTCCGCGCAGGCAAATCCCCCCGTGTGTAAGATCATGGACTTCGGAAAATTCCGTTTCGAGCGTGAAAAGCGCGAGAAGGAAGCAAAGAAGAAGCAGCAGACTGTTGAGCTCAAGGAGATCCAGTTGTCTCCCCGTATCGACACGCACGACTTTGAAACAAAGGCAAAGCAGGCGCGCAAATTCCTTGAAGCAGGAAACAAGGTTCGCGTAGTTATGAGATTCCGCGGAAGAGAGATGAGCCACATGGCTATCGGACGCGAGATCATCGACAGATTCGCAGACTTCTGCTCAGAGGTAGGAACGGTTGACAAAAAGCCCGCAGTTGACGGACGTATAATGAGTATGGTCGTCACACCCATAAACACCAAGTCATCCAAATAATATTTGTAAATTTTTTAGTATAAGGAGTATATAAAAATGGGAAAAGTCAAGACACATAAGGCTTCTGCCAAGAGATTTTCGGTTACCGGCACAGGAAAGGTAAAAATGAACCACTGCCATCACCGTCACAACCTGGGTCTTAAGACACAGAAGAGAAAGAGACACCTTCGCAGCGGCGCTATCATGAGCGAAGCAATGGCACCCAACATCAGAATACTGATCCAGAAGTAATTTTAGTGTAATCGAGAAAGGAAAGAGAAAAAATGGCAAGAGTTAAGGGCGCGATGATGACGCGCAAGAGAAGAAATAAAGTATTGAAGGCAGCGAAGGGCTACTGGGGTGCAAAATCCAAGCACTTCAAGATGGCTAAGCAAGCCGTAATGAAGAGCGGCAACTATGCGTTTGCAGGCCGTAAGCTCAAGAAGAGAGATATGAGAAGACTCTGGATCACCAGAATCTCCGCACAGGCAAAGGTATGCGGTATGAACTACTCTACCTTTATGAACGGACTCAAGAAGGCAGGCATCACTCTTAACAGAAAGATGCTCGCAGAGCTTGCAGTATCCGATAAGGCAGCTTTCGCAGCTCTCGCAGAGCAGGCAAAGGCAGCTCTTTGATCTTAACCTAATACAAAACCCGGTAATGGATATTACTGGGTTTTTGTCATAGATAGGGATAAATATTTTTAGCCGAAATGGGCTGAAATTTTAAATTTACAAGCCTAAAAACTACCATTCAAGGCAAAAAATGGCACAGAATTACCTGAAAAGGAGGCTGATTAAATATGGAAATGATCAGGGAAACAGTAACCTCTTCACAGAATAAATACGTCAGCCTCGCTCGAGGTCTGGCTAACAAAAAGAACAGAGAAAACGAAAAAAAATTCCGTTTTGACGGTGTCAAGCTTCTCTGCGAAGCAGTCAAAAAAGGACTCGAGCTCGAGTTTATATTGATCTCTGAGCATGAGGAGAACTCGGTGCT
Organism: Eubacteriales bacterium; assembly: GCA_045532555.1. GTDB lineage: Bacteria > Bacillota > Clostridia > Oscillospirales > CAG-272 > SVTX01. Next base: position 3,290 of record JAZSGD010000317.1, read on the forward strand.
TGAAAAGGCGGAAAAGCTATACGGCGTAAAGGAAACAGACATCAACTGCAAGGCAATAAAGGTTGTTTCGTCGGTATTTGATAAGCTCTCTGAGGAGCAAGCTCCCGAGGGAGTTATCTGTGTGGCGAAATATGCCCAAAATGTGCATTGTGAGCGTGACGCAGAGTTCTTCAAAAGCATCGATGAAAGCGAGAAGATCTTGCTTTTAGAGTCGGTACGTGATCCCCAGAATGTCGGCGCGATCATAAGGGTCGCGGCGGCTTTTGGAGTCGACCGTATCGTTATGAGCAAGGATTGCGCCGATATTTACAGCTCCAAGACAGTCCGTGCGTCGATGGGAACGCTCTTTTCAACCAAAGTTGACAGAGTGGCGGATATCCCTTGTGCGATAAGGAATCTGACCGACTTGGGCAGAAGAGTTTTCGCCGCCGCGCTCAACAGAGAGGCGCAGAAGCTCGGTGAATTCAGCATCTGTAATGGCGACTGTGTGGTCATCGGTAACGAGGGTCACGGACTCAGCGACGAGGCGATAGCCGCGTGCGGAAGAACCGTGTTCATCCCCATGTCAGATCGCGTGGAATCGCTGAATGCGGCAACCGCCGCAGCGGTTTTAGTTTGGGAATTTTTCGGGTCACAAAACAATGGAGGACAGTCAATATGAGCAACGCTTTGAAATGGATATGGCTTAGTGAAAAGTGCGGTCAAGGAAGCTCCGAGGTGTTGACGCTTGTGGAAAAATTCGCATCGATCGACGAGATCTACGACGCGGATTACGATAAATATTCCGAGCTCGGAATAAGCGAGCATCTCGCTGAAAAGCTTTGTGATAAAGCTCTCGACGGCGCACAAAAGATAATCAATTATTGCCAGAGCGCAAACGTCGGGGTGCTCACCTACGACGGATACGACTATCCCGCAAGCCTCCGCAGTCTGAAAAATCCTCCCGTCGTGCTTTACTATGCGGGCACGCTTCCGAATTTCAACAGAAGCTTGTGCATCTCAATAGTCGGCACGCGTAAAATGAGTGAATACGGAATGAGAGCCGCGTATAAAATAGCCTATGAGGTCGCATCTGCAGGTGCGATCGTCGTAAGCGGAATGGCACTTGGAATAGACGGTATAGCGTCCTGCGCAGCGATAGCCGCAAAGGGAAAGACTATTGCGGTGCTGGGCTGTGGCATCGACGTCGTGTATCCCAAGGAGCACGAAAAGCTCGAATCGATCATCAAGCAGAACGGTGCGGTGATCACCGAATATTCGCCCTCGACCGAGCCGAGAGGCTCAAATTTCCCGATGAGAAACCGCATAATAAGCGGACTCAGTCAGGGAACAGTCGTCGTCGACGCCGATAAGGGAAGCGGAGCATTGATAACCGCTAAAAACGCGATATTGCAGGGCAAGGACATATATGCTGTTCCTGCCAATATCGACGCGGATAACTCGTCGGGCACGAATATGCTCATCAGAGACGGCGCGCAAGCGGTCATGTGCGGAAACGACATCATACGAAACTACATGTTCATATACCGTGACCGTCTTGACGTTCAGAAAATGATAAGCTCCGAGGCTCGCTCGGAATTTGACGGCAACATCGTCAAGAGTATGGGCGTCGCGGTAAGAGTCTATACTCCCGCAGCGCAAAAGCAGGGAGGATTTGAAAGCTTGCATAAAGCGGAGGGAAGAAAAAAATCTCCGTTTGTTCGCAAGGAATCAAAGCGCACAGAGCCCACTAAAGTAAACAATGAAGATAAGACAGAACAGATAAAGCACCACGAAGCGCCTCCTTCTCCTCAAAAGAGTAGCGGAGACGACTCTGCAAAGGTGCTTGAAAAGCTCAGCGAAAAGCAAAGGCGCGTATTTGACGAAATGCCCCTCGACAGAGCTGTCACTGTCGACTACCTGACCAAAACCGGATTCGCACTCGGAGAGGTCATCTCCGCGCTTACAGTGCTGGAGATCAAAGGACTCGTTTCCTCTCTCCCCGGAGCACTTTACATACGAAGATAATTTGAAAGGATATATATTTTTTAATGGCAAACCTTGTGATAATGGAGTCACCCTCCAAGGCAAATACCGTAAAGAGCTATCTTGGCTCAAACTATAAGGTCATCGCATCGGTAGGACACGTCCGTGACCTGCCCAAGTCCACCCTCGGCGTTGATATAGACAATAACTTTGAAGCGCATTATATCAATATCCGCGGCAAAGGCGATATAATCAAAGAGATCAAAAAGGAAGCAAAGCACGCAAACAAAATATACCTCGCGACCGACCCTGACCGTGAGGGAGAAGCGATCTCGTGGCATCTTGCAACTGCGCTCGGAATACCGATCGAGAAGACGCAGAGAGTCACCTTCAACGAGATCACCAAGAGCGTGGTTAAGGCGGCTATCAAAAAGCCCCGAAACATCGATATGAGCCTTGTCGATGCACAGCAGGCAAGAAGAATTCTCGACCGAATCGTAGGATATAAGATCTCGCCTCTGCTCTGGAAGAACGTCAAGAGTGGACTGAGCGCGGGAAGAGTTCAGTCGGTAGCGACAAAGATCATCGTCGAGCGAGAAGAGGAGATCAAGAGCTTCGTTCCCGTAGAATATTGGACTATCGAGGTCACTCTCCTTTCCGATGAGGGCGTACCCTTTACGGTCAGATTCTTCGGAGATGAGCACGGTAAGATCGAGCTTTGCAACGAGTCAGACGCAATGAAGGTCGTCAACGCGATCGAGGGCGGTCAATTTACCGTTAAGTCGGTAAAGCGATCGACCCGTCACAAAGCACCCCGTCCCCCCTTCAATACCTCCACGCTTCAGCAGGAGGGATACAGAAAGCTCGGATTCCAGCTTCAGAGAACGATGAGAGTCGCTCAGGAGCTTTATGAGGGTATCAACATCGGAAGCGAGAACGGCGGCGTTCAGGGTCTTATCACCTATATGCGTACCGACTCTCTCCGTGTTTCCTCCGAGGCGCAGGACGCGACCAGATCATATATTGCAGAGAAATTCGGCGATAAATATAATACCGCCGAGCCCAGAACCTTCAAATCCGAATCGGGAATTCAGGACGCGCACGAGGCGATACGTCCCTCAAACGTCACCCTTGAGCCCAAGAAGATTAAGTCCTATCTGTCGGCAGATCAGTATAAGCTCTATAAGCTTATCTGGGACAGATTCGTTGCAAGCCAGATGGAATCCGCAACTCTTGCAACCCTCAACGTCGAGGTGGAATCGGCAGGCTATATCTTCCGCACGGGCGGATATACCGTCACGTTCCCCGGATATATGGCAGTGTATGAGGAGAGCGTAGAGGAGAGCACACAGGAGGGCGACGAGCAGAAGAACGCGAAGATCCCCGAGCTTACCGAGGGAGAAAAGCTCGATTCCGACCGAATAGATCCTACCAAGCACTTCACCGAGCCGCCCGCGCGCTTCAACGAGGGCTCGCTCGTTCAGTTCCTCAAGGAAAAGGGAATCGGACGTCCCAGCACCTTTGAGTCGACCATCACCACAATAATTTCAAGAAACTACGTCAAGAGAGAGGGCAAGAACAAATCGCTCGTGCCCACGCCTCTTGGCGAGATAACCACCAAGCTTATGCGCGAGAACTTCGATAGTATCGTTGACTACGAGTTCACCGCGGAGATGGAGAACAAGCTTGACGCGATCGAAAAGTCGGAACTGACTCTTAACGAGGTACTCGCAGACTTCTGGAAAGATTTTTCGGTACAGCTTGAGAAAGCAACCGAAAAGCTTGGAAACGAGAGCATCGAGATTCC
>JAZSGD010000145.1:0-6926 GCA_045532555.1 Eubacteriales bacterium
CCTCGGGTATCAACCAAAGGTTTACCCATTGACAAACTTTATAAAAGGTTGTATAATTTTTATAGAATCTGTGAGGTTTGTCTTTATGGAAAGAGAATTTTTGAAAAATAAGGTCGGGGAGCTGGTCGCGCTTTGCAAAAATGCAATCGAGGGCGGCTTTTCGGTCGTGGTGACGGGTCACGATATGCCCGACTGTGACAGTATTATTTCGGCGGTGATGCTTCGAGAGTTGCTTTCAAGGCTTGGCGTTGCTTCGGCGATAAAATTCGGCACTTATCCCGACGGGGTAACACTTCGAGATATGAAAAAGCTCGGGATCGTTGACGGAATCAGCTTTGACGGCTTTGACGACAAGGATATGCTTGTCTTGGTCGATCACCACGTGACCTTTTACGAAAACAAGGTCATTGGCTGTGTTGATCATCACACTACGCCGCCCGAGGCGAATTTTGACTTCAATTTAGTGGTCAAGGCGTCGTCGTGCGGTCGGGTGATCTACGATATGGCGGTCGCGTGCTGTGTTGCCGACGATTTTATGGAGAAAATGGCGATATACAGCGTTTATCTTGACACGCAGTCCTGCCGCAGCCCGAAATTTGACAAGGGAGATTTGCCTTGGCTTGCCGACGGAATCGCAAGGCTCGGACTTGACGAGAACGAGCTTACGCAAATGGGCTTTTGCCTCAATTCGCTTGACGAGGATGCCGAGATACTTGCTACGTATGCTTACAAGAGATACGAGTTTGGCAGTCGGGTCGGCGCATCCTCCTGTATTCAGATCGACGGTGAACAGGGCGGTTGGAACGAAAAAACCGACGAGATCGTTGAGTGCCTTAAGCGAAAAATGCTGCTTGACGGTGAGTTTATCTGGGTGCTTGTGGTCAATAAGCCGAAGATCTCTCGCTCCGACCTCTATTTTATCCGCGAGAATGGAGTCGAAGTCGTCTGCCTTGACCATCTCGCGTCGCGATCCCGTGACGTCGTTCCCGTGGTCATGCGCGAATCGCAGAGCAATATTTGAAAAACTTTTGAAAAGCTATTGACAAAAGTGCTTTTATCTAATATAATATTAATGTTGTTTTTAAATGCGTTGATGAGGACAGAGAATCGTTTTGTCTTGACAGAGAGCCGCCGTGGGTTTCCCGTGGTGCGAGGCGGCAGACAAGCCCTTTCTTACTCACCTCGGAGCAGTTCTTCCGAATTCACAGTAGGTTGGAACGGTCAGCCGCCGTTATCGGTCAGAGTGGCGTCATTAGACGCAATTTGAGTGGTACCGCGGAGAGTTTACGCCTTCGTCTCAATTTTGAGACGAAGGCGATTTTCTTACCTTTCTTGAAAGAAAGGTAAGCCAAAGAACTTCCACTAGGATAGCCCAAAAGCTGACGGATCAGGTTTTAAAACGGGTAGGAGACAAAGTGAGGTTCTGCACCCCCGCGAAAACTTCCATAAGGATAGATAAAAAACGGACGGCTTAGGTTTTAAAACGGTGAAAAATAAAGCTTTAACCGTGATTCTCGCCACCTTAACGATACACAAGCGGACAGCAGGCTGAAATTTGCTCGCAAATTTCAGCGTCAATTCACCTTCGTTAGAACCCAAGGGGTGAAGTTTTTGCGGAGCTTTTTTCAAAAAGCGACCGCGTCCTCCCGTCGTTACACAAACTAGCCTTTATACATAATTACATGCCGCCACCACGGCAGAAAGGAAATATAAATGAAATACGATCATTTGTCAGTTGAAAAGAAATGGCAGGAATATTGGAAGAAGAACGAGACGTTCAAGACAGACGTCTGGGATTTTTCCAAGCCTAAATTTTATGCGCTCGACATGTTCCCCTATCCTTCGGGAGTCGGTCTTCACGCGGGACATCCCGAGGGCTACACGGCGACCGACATCGTTTCGAGAATGAAGAGAATGCAGGGATACAACGTGCTGCACCCGATGGGCTACGACTCGTTCGGTCTTCCTGCGGAGCAGTATGCGGTCACGACGGGAAATCATCCCAACGGATTTACTCAGGACAATATAAAGACCTTCTCGAAGCAGCTCAGTGAGCTTGGCTTTGACTACGACTGGAGCAAGATGATAGCTACCAGCGATCCCGAGTTCTACAAGTGGACTCAGTGGATATTCAAGCAGCTCTATCTCGACGGCTACGCACAGTACATCGATATGCCTGTTAACTGGTGCGAGGAGCTTGGCACGGTGCTTTCGAACGACGAAGTCATCGACGGCAAGAGTGAGCGAGGCGGATATCCCGTAGTCAGAAAGAATATGAAGCAGTGGGTCATCAATCAGCCTGCGTTTGCAGAGGAGCTGCTTGAGGGACTTGACGAGATCGATTGGCCCGAATCCACCAAGCTTATGCAGAAGAACTGGATAGGCAAGTCGACGGGTGTTGAGGTCAAGTTCAACATTGTCGGCGGCGGAGAATTTTCCATATTCACCACCTGTATCGAGACCATTTACGGTATCACGTTTATGGTCCTTGCGCCCGACGGCGAGATCGTAAAGCAGCTTATGCCGAGGATCGAGAACAAGGACGAGGTTCAGGCATATATCAACGAGACGCTCAAGAAGAACGATATGGACAGAACCGAGCTCAACAAGACCAAGTCTGGCTGTGAGCTTAAGGGCGTGACCTGTATCAACCCCGTAAACGGCAAGGAAGTCAGAATGTTTATCGGTGACTTCGTGCTTGCAAGCTACGGCACGGGTGCGGTCATGGCGGTTCCTTCTCACGATCAGAGAGATTTTGAATACGCTATCGCGCACAATATCGATATGATCCAGGTAATCGACGGCGACGAAAAGCTCGGTCACGTTGACGTTTCTGAAAAGGCATTTGAAAAGCAGGACTATCTCGGCAAGGGATACAGACTCGTCAATTCCGAGGAGTTTACGGGACTTACCGTCGAGGAGGCAAAGGAAGCGATTACCTCGAAGCTTGAGGGACTTGGAGTTGCCAAGAGAACCGTCAACTATCACTTCAGAGAGTGGATATTCGCAAGACAGCGCTACTGGGGCGAGCCCGTTCCCGTGGTTCACGGTGAGGACGGAGAGATCCACGTGCTTGGTGACGATGAGCTGCCTTTGATCCTTCCCGAGCTTGAAAATTACAAGGGAGTTAACGGCAAGGCGCCTCTTGAAAACGCGACCGAATGGAAGCAGTACGACAAGAATGGCGTCAAGGGTGTTCGCGAGACCTCTACGATGCCCGGATCGGCAGGCTCGAGCTGGTACTTCCTGCGCTACATTGATCCCCACAACAACGACGAGTTTGCAAATCAGGAGCTGCTTAAGCACTGGATGCCCGTTGACCTTTATATCGGCGGTCCCGAGCACGCAGTCGGTCACCTTATGTATTCGAGAATCTGGAACAGATATCTTTACAATAAGGGTCTTGCTCCCACCAAGGAGCCCTTCCAGAAGCTCGTTCACCAGGGAATGATCCTCGGTGCTAACGGCATCAAGATGGGTAAGCGTTTCCCCGAGTTTGTCGTCAATCCCAGCGACGTAGTACGCGAATACGGTGCGGATACTCTCCGTCTTTACGAGATGTTTATGGGTCCGCTTGAGGTCTCGAAGCCTTGGAGCGATGCGGGCGTTGAGGGAGCAAAGCGCTTCCTTAATCGCGTTTGGGCATTCTTTACCGAGCCCGAAAACGTGGTCGATTGCGACGTTCCCGCGCTTGAAAAGATCTATCACAAGAGTGTAAAGAAGATAACCGACGATTTCGAGAAGCTTGCATTCAATACCGCGATCTCGCAGATGATGATATTCGTTAACGCGGTATATAAGGAGGGTAAGTGCCCCAAGGCTTACGCCGAGGGACTTATCAAGATGCTTTCCTGCATCTGTCCTCATATCTGCGAGGAGATCTGGTCGATCCTCGGTCACACCGACACCATCGCTTACGAGAGCTGGCCTACCTACGACGAGGCGAAGACTGCCGACGATACCGTTGAGGTCATCGTTCAGGTGAACGGAAAGCTCAAGGGCAAGATCTCGGTTCCCGTTGATACGGACAAGGACGAGGCGCTCGCGCTCGCAAAGGCTGACGAAAAGGTCGCTTATGCGCTCGAGGGCAAGACCGTGGTCAAGGAGATCGTTATTCCTAATAAGATCATCAATATCGTTGTGAAATAAGGAGAATTGCGTGAAAGGTACTTGCATCCAGACGTAATATGAACTGTTTCACGCTCAAATTTTGCCTTCGCGGCAAAATTCATCAATTACTATTTGCGCCGCTTAGAGCGGCTGAATGGAGATTAATATGAAGGTCACTTTTCTCGGAGATTCGATTCGATTTGGCGTGGGTGAGCAGATATCAGGATATGGAAAGAGAGCAGCCGAGCTGCTTGGTCCCGATTTTGAGGTCTTTCAGCCGAACGATAACTGCCGTTTCGCAAAATACACCTTGCGTATGCTTTTCGACTATGCCGAGGCTATAAAGGGTAGCCGCATAATCCATTTTAATTGCGGTCATTGGGATCTTTGCGAGCTGTTCGGAGACGGAACCTTCTCGACCGAGGAGGAGTACGTTGACAATATCGTTCGCATCGCGAGAATTTTGAAATCTTGGTGTGACGTTGTGATCTTTGCGACGACCACCCCCGTGCTCGACGCCAATCCGCACAATAAAAACACTACAATTTGCCGATTCAACGAGATCGCCGTTGAGGCGCTCGAGAAGGAGGGCGTTATTATCAACGATCTTCACGCTCTGCTGGTCGACAATAATGAAAAATACATTCTCGCGTCCGATAATATTCATCTGACAAGCGAGGGAGTGGAGGTCTGCGCCCGTGCGGTCGCAAATATCGTTGCCGCCGAGGCCCAAAAGCTCGGTTGAGGAAATTTTTATCAAAAAAATCGAAAAAATTTGCTCAATCAATATTGACAAACAGGAAAATATGGTGTATAATAGTCAAGTATCTGTGAGAAAAAATTGCTCACTGAACCTGTTTAAAAGCGAGGGGAGGGAAAATAGATGGCAGAAATCAAAGTAAAGGACGGCGAGTCTCTTGACAGCGCACTTCGTCGTTTCAAGCGTCAGTGTGCTCGTTCGGGAATCCTTACCGAGCTTCGTAAGAGAGAGCACTACGAGAAGCCCAGCGTAAAGCGTAAGAAGAAGTCTGAGGCTGCACGCAAGAGAAAGTACAAGTAATTTGAACTTTTGATTTTAAAAGCAGACGGTTTTGCCGTCTGCTTTTTGTTTTTTTAGGTGAATAAAAATAATAATTTCGACAAATTTGACTTTTCGTCTTGACAAGTGGATTTAAAAAGTATATAATTTTAATGGTGGCTTAGTTGATGCCCCGCAAAAACAAATTGAAGAGGTACCTTTATGAAAGACTTAATCAAAGCTATTGACAATCTTCCTTTTATCGTTAAGCTTATTCTTTGTATCCCTGTGCTTGACATCGTTTGGACTGTTTATCGTCTTGTAAAAAGCATTGATGTTCAGAACACTCTCGGAATCGTTATATCCATTCTTCTGTTCTTCTGTGCTCCGTTTGTGTGGCTCATCGACCTTATTTGCATTATCGTAAATAAGAAGGTTTGGTGGTTCTGCTAATTCAAGTACATATCTTGGTCGAATACGCAGCCTGATTCTTGAATAATTATTTAAAGGATCGGTAAATGAAAAACGGTTTTGGGCGATTTTGCCCAAAACCGTTTTTTACTTATTCATTCCTGCGTTGTCTTTTTCTTGAAAAGATTTACGACACTGGCATTGAGAATGAACGAACAGACCTTGTCGTAATAGTTTTCCTCAAAGATCTTGTAGATGAGCTTTGCAAGGAAATATGCGATAGTTCCCGCGATCGCACCGATGATGATTCCACCGAGGATATCGGAGGGGTAGTGAACCATAAGGTAATTGCGGCTTGCGCCCATCAGAAGAACGTAGAGCGCGCCGACAGGGAAGAGCCACTTGTGCTTTTTACCGAGCGTGAGGCAAAGCGCGGTCATACCCGTCATTGCGGCGGTAGTGTGGCCCGAAGGGAAGGAGTATTCACTTTGTACGTGCGAGCCGACGTATTGCCACCATTCTACGAAGTCGTTGACGTAGGGGCGGGGACGAGCGACAAGATTTTTAATCGCTACGTTGGTAAATAAAGCTCCAACACCGACTGCAAGTAAAACGGCGATGCCTGCTTTTCTCGTTTTCTTGAAAAGTAAAAGGATCGCGGCGAGCACGAAGCATGCAAGTGCTCCGTCGCCGATGACGTCGAAAAATTTTGAAATGGGGTTAAGTATCGGGTCGGCTATCGTGGCAAGATAGTTATAAAAGCCAAGAATGGCGCGGTCAAATCCGGCAAAGGTCGAATTCAGCCACTGCGCAGCTGGTGTCATATACTTGTTCTCCTTTTGTTTATTGTATAACAGAGTAATTATACCATGAAAGCGGGAATGTGTCAATAATCTTTGTCCGAAATTGTCGTCATTTATTTTGTGATTTTTAAAAAAAGGTATTGACAAAACGAAAGTTTGTGGTATAATAGATTGGTAAGCCAATTTAAACGGATGGCTTGCGCGGGCAGCTTGCCCGTTTGAATACTTTGGAGAAGTACTCAAGAGGCCGAAGAGGCGCCCCTGCTAAGGGTGTAGGTCGGATTTAACCGGCGCGAGAGTTCAAATCTCTCCTTCTCCGCCAAAAAATATAGCCGCCCAATCGGGTGGCTATATTTTTTGTCTTCGAATGAAAGATTTGAACTTGAGCGACGGGAACTGGCAAGAGAGGGAGAAAAATCGACCGCCGCCAGTGGCGGAAAAAGGGAGATTTTTCGAGTGGCAGCCCCCCCGTGAGCGCAACCGAGCGATGAGCGAGGGCGGCGCGAACGGTTGGAGACAACAGTGCGACGGAACGCTTGCGTTCCTAGAGAATCTCTCCTTCTCCGCCATTCAAGTCCACAACA
>JAZSGD010000304.1:0-10436 GCA_045532555.1 Eubacteriales bacterium
CCCCTCCGATATACAAAACAGCGCCGCAGGCTGCGGCGCGATAATCCCCTCCGAAATATTAAAGCCATAACCGGCGACACCGTAACGAAAGGAAGTCGGATCGTAGCCATGTCGTTCTGTGAGCCAAGGAGTTGTTCCTGAGTATTGTCTTCCTAAGACCGCTTGGCCTCCGACTTCCCCTCCGATATACAAAACAGCGCCGCAGGCTGCGGCGCGATAATCCCCTCCGAAATATTAAAGCCATAACCGGCGACACCGTAACGAAAGGAGTCCGATATTATATGTCCACCAAAACCAAAGTCTTTTTTATGAAAATCCGACGCAGATTGCTTACACTTATCGCCCGACTGACAAAAAAACGCGGCATTTATTACATAAACGGCCCCGACCTGCTCCCCGCCCCCCTCACAAGAGATGAGGAAAATGAGATGATAAGCCGCCTCCCTCACGACGAGGACGCCCGACTTACGCTCATAGAACACAATCTTCGTCTCGTGGTCTACATAGCCAAGCGCTTTGAAAACACGGGCATAAACATCGAAGATCTGATCTCGATCGGCACAGGCGGACTTATCAAAGCGGTCAACACCTTTTGCGCCGACAAAAACATCAAGCTCGCAACATACGCCTCGCGTTGCATCGAAAATGAAATATTGATGTATATTCGCAAAAACTCGGGACGAATGGGAGAGATCTCGATCGACGAGCCACTCAACGTAGATTGGGACGGCAACGAGCTTCTGCTCTCCGACGTGCTCGGGAGCGAGGAGGAGTCCGCCGCCGAGGAGATAATGCACCGCGAGGAGATCGAAACCATACGCCAGGCGGTCAATTCTCTTGAGCCGCGCGACCGACAGATAATCGTCCTCCGATATGGACTCGACGGCTACCCCGAAATGACTCAAAAGGACGTCGCCGACTACCTCGGCATCTCTCAATCCTACATCTCGCGCCTCGAAAAGCGCATAATCGCGCGCCTGCACGACGACCTCGTCGGTAAGCTTTAAAACATCAAAAACAACGGAGAAACACCCACAAATTCGGGTTTTCTCCGTTTTTTTTGCACCAAAAGCTCTCATTTATCCAATCACCTAAAAAATTTCACCCTTTTTGCAAAAAATCACCAAACCTTTTCTCAAAAAAACACACTATATATATGAGAGCGCGTGATAATATCTAAACATCACACAACTCAACCAATGCTACAGTCAATTCAACCAATGGTCTATTGACTCGCCTTTTTACATCCTATATAATTTATATATAGAAAGCTTCACGGAGGAAAAAATGAGCGAAAAAAAGAATTTAAAGCAAGAAAAAAGTAGTGTAAATTACTTCAAAAAGAGCGACACGCTCCAATACGTCGGCGGCGGGCTTCTGATCGCCAGTCTTATATCTCTATGGCTCGGCTGGGGCATGATCTCGTACATATTCGCGATCATTGGAACACCCACGGGCTTGGTCCTCTTTCTCGTTGGTGCGTCGGGCAAGGTTTCCGATCAGGATATGGACAATTATATCGAAAACAAAATGGCAGACTTGAAAATTGACATCGACAGCGACCGCTATTATCAGAGCAAGCTGCTGAAACACCTTAAGGAATACACCGCCGAAGGCTATGTATTCAACGACGGTGTTATGATAAAAAAACGCAAAGACAACAGTCTGCGCTCGTCAGAGTTTTCAAGAGCAAAGATTAGGATCTTAAGCGATAGACTTTATATCGTTCACCGTCAGTTATCCTTAATATCCGACGAGATGACAAGTAACAAATATGAGATAAACTACGACTCTATAAGCTCGGTCACAGTCGAGCGCGACAGCAAAAGAATTATATTTAACAAAAACACGTTTATCACCAAGTCCTGCTGCATTCGCATAACCTTTGACGAAACAGAGCTTTCCCTCCCGATCGCCGACGCAATAACGTCAGATGAGCTTGTCGATGCAATAAACCGCCAAATATCCGTATACAAAGAAAAGAAATAAGATATCCATTCCGTCTCCAACGACAGCACAAGTAACAATCAATGAATTTTGCACCGGCAAAATTTGTGCGTGAAACAGTTTATCTCACGTTTGGATGAAAGTAACTTTCACGCTATCTCCTTAAAGCGACACAAACGTCGCAAAAAATCTCCCGCGAGGACAACCTCGTGGGAGATTTTCAATATCAAAAGGAGGCTGCAAAAAGCAGCCGCCTTGATTTTTTTGATTATTCTGCCGTCAAACCGGAACGTTCAATACCTTCAACGAGATATCTCTGCAAGAAGACGTACATAACGACAAGCGGAAGAATGATCATAATACCGCAAGTATTAAGGAACGCCGACTGATAGAGATTCTGTCCTGCGTATTCAAATTCCAAAGATGACCTCATAATCGCAGTGTCCGTTAGCTTCGATAGCATAAGCGGAGCCTTGTTTGCGTTGATGAAGAACATACCCGTGTAGAAGGTGTCCGTCCACTGCCAACAGAAGGCAAAGAGGAATACCGTGATCATCATAGGTATAGAGATCGGGAGAATGATCTGCATAAAGGTTCTGAAGTCGTTCGAGCCGTCGATATACGCGGACTCCTCAAGGGAGTCGGGGATACCGCGGAAGAACTGTCTGAGCATGAATATGTACAGACCGTTCTTGAACGCCAGACCCGTGACCGAAAGGATCACAAGAGGAATGATCGTGTTGTTGAGGTTCAAGCCCTCGGGCAGATTCAACAACTTGATAGATGCCAATACGTTGTCGATCGCTTCAATACCAACCGATGCTCCTCCGCTGAGGAACGAAAGAATGCCGCAGACGTCAAAGTATGTAAACTTAAGCGACATAGAAGCTCTCAGAGTTCTGTGAGGCACCAGCATCGTAAGCACTACGAGAAGGAACAAGAAACCGTTTCCTTTGAACTTGTACTTTGCAAGACCGTAAGAGATCAAGCAGCAAGTAAAGGTCTGAAGAAGTGCCAGCATAAGCGAGTACAGCAGCGTGTTGGAGAATGCCTTGACGTAATTGAGGTCTACCCAAACCGACTTGTACATATCAAGCGTCCAGTTCTTAGGAATAAGACGAACCGTAGTATCAATAAAGTCTTCGGGCGCCATAAACGAACCGGTTATCTTAGTAAAGAAAGGAAACAGAACGATATATGCGATTCCGAGAAGGAAGACAAATCTGAACAATTTGACCACGACCGTCTGGATGAAGTACATATTCAGGAACTTCGCCTTCAGTCTTTCCTTAAGAGGAGTACGCTCAAATTCAGCACGGATTTTATTTTTTGTTTCTTTTTTGATCTTTGCAGTAGAATTATCCATTGTAGCTCCTCCTTTCTTAATCCTTTCTTTGATAGAATACGAACATCGACATAACTCCCGCGACAATCAACAAGATCAGTATAACGATCAGGAAGTATATCCACGACATCGCGGTGCTGACCTCGGTGCCGACCTTGTTTGTAATCTTCGCAATATAGGACATAACCGTATTCGATTCAGTAGTAAACGAGTCGATAATGGTATAGACTGCGTTAACAAGTATCATCGGGGAGATCATCGGGAACGTGACCTTCCAGAAGGTTTCCCAACCGGTTGCACCGTCTATCCTACAAGCCTCGTAGATCGCAGGCGAGATCGACTGCAGACCCGCAAGGAATATAAGCATCTGAACGCCCGAACGGTTAACTATGCCGTATATCTGATTAACTATGCCAACGACGTATCCTACGAGCTTAGTTCCGACCTTCATCGAAGCGAACAAGGTCTCAATATCCATCGCGGAAACGATGCTGTCAGCAGCACTCGATCCCGAACCGTCGTCAATACCCGAGGTCTCGCCCATGTAGGAGCCGAGAATGTTCTGGTTCTCGATCGTCTCCATAATACCCGTTGCAAGAACGACGGGCAGGAAGAAGATCGCACGGAACGCTGCACGTCCCATCATCTTCTGGTTCAGAAGGATCGCCATAAAGAGCGAGAAAAGCAGGATTGCAGGCACCTCAAGTATCAAGCCGCCTATACCTGTGAGGAGTGTTTGAATGTACTCTGTTCCGTACTCTCCAAACAACGCATCGCTGTAATTTCTAAATCCGACGAAGTCAAGCGTGTATCCGCCGCCCTTTATGGTGTTCATTTCACAAAGTGAAAGATAGAGTGAATCCTTCAGAATGGGAAGGTAGACGAAGAGGAAACCTATAATGAAGGGCAATACGAATATCCAACCCACACGAGCTTTTCTCTTATCCAAGGAAGCGATCTTTCTCTTTTTAGGAGCCTTCGCTTTTGTTTCAAGCTTAATTTCGTTAGTCATAAATTTCCTCCTTTCTTAGTCTGTGATCACAACGAACTCATAAGCGGGAATGGTATATTCGATACCGTCGTACTCTACGCTTATGTAGTAATCGTTATAGTTGAGAATAATGGTCTTGTATGCCGAGCCGTCGTCGTTGCCGTAGGTGACAACTACAATGTTCTCGGTCATATACTTGGAAACATCTTCGGCCTCGGTGTCGTCATTGTCGTCGTCCTGATCCGAATTTTCGTTGCGGTTGATTCTGTTCTCAACCTGCTCCTTGAATGCGGCATCATTCGCAGCCGCGGTAACACCGTAAGCAGCATCAAATGCTGTTTTAACATCAGCAATAGCAGTGTTGTAGAACTCTGCCAGACACATCTTATACTCGTAACGAGTGTAAGTGCCGTCTGCATTTACAGAATAGTAAACGTCTCCGTCAACGTAGATCTTAGTTCCGTCTTCAAGAGTTGCAACCTCGGTTCCGTTGTAAACGATAGGCTCTGCAAGCTCGTAAGCGCCCGAGCCATAGTAGCTGTTTTCAACAACGTACTGATAATACTCATGTCCGTTTGCATCCTCTGCGATAACGTAGGCAAGCTTCTTGCCCGCATCAGTGAAGGTACGAACGGGGAGACCGTTGTAATAACCGTTGCCGAGCTGACCCATGTGATAAATGTCACACGTGTACTCACCCGTAGCTTCGTCCACAGTAACTGTGTAGTAAGAATAACCTGTCTCGGGATTTCCGTAATAATAATATCTGTCACCCGAAGCGGTTCTTCCGGGATAAAGCGGATGACCGTTTACCTCGTATTCGCTGAGTCGTCCCTCGGAGATCTCCTCGTAGTGGCTTACGTAGAGATAATCGTAAACGACACGAGCTCTGTCGATAGCCTGAAGAACTATCAGAGAGTCTATCTCATCGTAGTTGGTAATACCGTAAGGATTGTTTTCGTTTCCTTCGGAATATTCAACGGAGACCTTCTCTATTTCTGCAAGCAAGCCGATAGCTTCCATAGCCGCAGCGAAATGCTCCTCTGCAGTCTCGAACAGCTCTACAAGGGTCTTTACAGCAGATCCCTGTACCTTTTCAAGAGCCTTGATCGCATTCGTTCTGGTCGAAGTTACCTGACCGGATACGGTGTTATAGATACCCTCGTCCCACTCGGGAGCGCTATCTTTGTATCCGCGCTCCTCAAGAGCTGCAAGCTTTGCACGAGCGTCGATGTAGTTGTCTACCTGACCCTTAACGCTTGTGCCTGCAATAGCAGCGATCTCTGCATCTGCCTCATCCTTGGCGATCGCATCTGCAACGTACTCGTCGTACCAAACGCCGATCTGCTCGAACTTAGCTCTGGCGTACTCAGCGTATTCACCTTCAGCGTCTGCGTATGTGGTCGATGCGTGATGGTCCTTTGCAAGATTCTTATATACCGAATAATATTCGTACGTCTTGTTGTATTCTTCGTAGATTGCCCTGTATTCAGCATAATCAACGTTAAATCCGGACTTAGCTACCTGAGTAAGAGCCGCAGAAGCCGCAGAAGCTGCGAGATATTTCTCTGCACTGCTACCAAGATTATCGGTTGCAAGCGCTATCTTCGCGACAGCATACTCAACGTCTGCTTTGATCTCCTTAAGATCTGCCTCTGCCGCGTCAAGATCTGCCTTTGCCTTCTTGGTGGTGTCAGCATCCTCGCCATCAGCTTCAAGTGCCTGGTTATACGCGTCAAGTGCCTTGACGTACTTGGAATAGTACTTATTGTAGTTAGACAAAGCGGTGTTCAGCGAGGAATGTGCACTCGAGATAACAATTCTTCCGAATGTATTGAATACGTTTTCTGCGATGTCACCGACAAGCGCACTTGCAATAGCACTGGAGCAAGCGTTGATGTCACTATCCGACAAGGTAGTAACTTTCTCGATAAAGAGTGCCTTAAGCTCCTCGATAGAAAGCGCATCAACCTCTTCACCGTTGTAGTTTTCTCCGAGAGCCTTTTCAATAGCGGCCTTCATATCTCTTTCGCTGAAAACACCCACACAGATCTTCTTGAGTGTATCAATGTCGAAATTGGCTTTAAGGTACTCATTGAGAGTAGCGATGAACGTGTTTCTATCTTCCTTCAAATGATCATTGTCAATAATGTGAGCAGCAAGATCACCCGCAAGCGCCTTAGCATCGGTTTCGTCCATATACTGTCCGAAGACGAGTGCAACTGCAGCTTCAAGATAATTCTCGTAAGCGCTCATGAAATTCGCATTGAAGGTCTCGTCAGCGAGAGCAGCGTTGCAATCGGCGATCACAGCCTGAATAGCCTCGTAAATGTCGCTGACCTCATCGTAAGAGCGATGGAAGTTAACGATCGCATCAACGACGTAACGGGTGTAGGTAGCCTCTTCACTCCTTATACCGTTAGCATCAACTGCGGTGTAATAATCAACGTAGGCATTCTTGATGTCCTCAAAGTATCCGTCGGTCACGTCAAGACTTATCGCCGAATCGATCAGACCCTGAATGCTTGTGTAGTTAGCGAGAGCCGAAACAATAGCCTCAGCGGCATAAGCCTCTGCTGCTCTTCCCGCCTCACGAGCCTCACTCGCGATGAGGGTCGCTTCCTTCTGGAGAATGGAAACGATATTTTCCTGAGTCATAAGAGCCTCAAGGTATTCAGCCATGATGTCTGCCTCAAGCTCGTCAGCGTCGGGAACACGAATACCGGTACGGAATTCGTGATTGATGATGTACTTATCCTGAACGTCTGCAAGTACGTCGTTAAGAGTGTTGTAAACGTTAACGATATCGTCCTTCCAGATGTCATATCTTACCGAATAATACTTGCTCAGGTAGGAATATTCCTTGAGCACCTGAGTATTGCGGTAAGAAAGGATGAAGTAAGGCGAAGCTCCGTTTTCAATAGCCTTAAGAAGAGCATACTGAATATCACCTTCCATGTTCAGAGCCTCTCCCGTGAAGCTCACGGAACCGTGAAGCACAACGCCGATGAAAGGAACAGAATAGGAAGCGAAGCTGTAGTTGGAAGAATCAAGCGCCATACCGAGCATATGGTCAACGTACTTCCAGACGTAAGCGTTAGCCTTATCTGTCATTACCTGACCGTAGGTCTCGTCGAGATATGCAAACGCTTCGATCGTAAATGCCTTGGAGTCCTCGCGGTTATAAGGCTCATCCTCATCAAAGTCGGAGTTTAGCGCAGAACCGAGCGTGGATACCGAGATACCCTGAATGTTCTTGTACTCGTCCGCGTAATTCTTGGTTATCTTCTTATAAATAACGTCGAAATATGCAGGAGAGATAGCAAGATCGTAGTAATTAACGTATTTCTGCTGAGTCGCGCTGTATTCTCTTCTCGAAGCATATCTGTCGTCGATAGTCTTTGCAGCGTGATTGAACCTGGAATATCCGTTCCAGATATCGTCTGCGATCTGGTAAGCGATATCAAAGTCGGGATATATTCCTATATTGCTGTTTTCGTCCTTATTTACGTCGTTAGCGTAGTCGAGCAGCTCCTGGAAGCCCTTCTTGCCGCCGACAGCCTTTTCAAACTTAACCTTGGTGGGCACTACGTAGAACATACCGTCCTTGGTGTAACCGGTAAGCTTGAAGTTGACGTTCTTGATTCCCTGCTTGGACAATTCGTCATACATCGTCTTGATATCCTCGAACGAGGTAAGCGCAGTCATTACTTCAACGGGAATGGAAAGGATCTTTTCGGTAGTCTCAACAGCACCGAAAGTCTCTATATAGAGAGGAATGTTTTTGTCGATGATCTCATCGCTCGAAAGCTTCGAGATAACGCCGAGATCGGTAAGGTAATCACGGTAAGCGACCGCCATTCCAAACCAAGAAGCATCATAAGCGTTCTCTGCTGCTTCCTTGTCAAGATTTTCGGTGTCAGAGAGCAGAACGTACTTGATAGCGTAAGAGCCCGTGTACTTTCTTTCGCTGACAACGGTCCATTCGGAGTCCGAACCAACCGAGATAGAGTCCTGAAGGTTGTAGGAGTCCTTAGGTCTGGGGGTAACCGACATCATGACCGTGTTATACGCACTCAAAGGACCTGCGTGATAGGTGGTAAGAGAAGTGAGCGCATCTCCCTGCTCGATAATAGCAAGGTATCCGTGCTTTTCCACATACTTTTCTTCAACAGAATCGGGATAATTGACGATGCCCAGATATTTCTGTGCAATAGCCGCTTCTTTACCCTTGGTGGACAGAGTAGTCTCGCCCTTTTCGTTAGCTCTGACACCGTCAACAAGGATTCCCGCGAGAGTAGCCTCAGCGGTGATCTCGTCTGTATCGGGGTCGGTTACGTAGTAATGATAATATTCGGTTTTTTCAACGATACCGAATACGGGATAGGAGATAGTCTCCTGATAAGCACCGCTTATCTTATGGTAAGCGTAGTCGGTGCCGTAGATCTTGGAGGCCACAGAATAGGTGTTCTGATCGGCCAGATCCTCAAAGGCGAACAGAGCGCCCGAGCCGTCGGGGTAGAAGGTGTAGCCCTCATAGGCGTTGTTACCTGCGCCCATGTAGGGGAGGATGCTGACGTTGGTCAGCTGGAACTTGGACTCGTTGAAGCGGATACCGTTGGCGGGCATACGGACCGTGAAGCCGTCGGCGTCAATGGTGTACTCCAGAGCCATCTTAAAGACGGGAGGGTTCTCCTCATCGCTGGTGTACTCGGTCATCATGTGGTCGTAGTCCATTTCCTCGTAGGAGTAGTTGGGACAAGCGGTCTTGATGACTTCCTCGATCTTCTCGATCTCCACGATGTTGGCGGTGGGGTCGAGGACGTAGATATCGTACTTATTGACGATGGGGAAGGAGGAGAGCAGGTCTTCCTTCAGACGGTCGGACGAGCACTCGTCCAGATCCTTGTACACGAAGTAGGACATCTGCTTGCAGAGGTAGAAGGACGCGGACTGCAGGGGGTGACCCGACTCGTCCTTGAACTTCTTGGCGTCCTCGTAGGCCACGCCGTAGTACTCCTCCATGGGAGCCTGGATCATGGTCTCAAAGCGCTCCTTCTCGATCATACGGGGAACCAGACGTCTGGCCTCCTCACGACCGATGGTGTACTCCACACGGATACCGTTCTTCATGTTCTTGACCTTGATCTGGTTGCGGAGGGCGGCATACTCATAGGAGGAGTACTCGCGCTCACGGCCGTTCTCGGTGAACTTAACGATGATCTGGGAGAGAATCTGATTCTTCACACTGTCGGACGCGGTGGTAGCGCCGACGTCGTAGGGGTTGGTGAAGAGGATCTGACCGGTAGGCAGATCCTTGACAGCCACCTCACCGGACTTCTCATCTGCGTAGATGGTGTAGTTGCCCTTGGTGGTCTTCTGGGTCATGGTAGCCAGCTTATCCGCGGGGGAGGCATAGATCGTGGAGATATAATCCTCGATCAGGACGTCATCCTCGTCCCCCGTGGTCTCTTCAGTAGCTGCGTCTGCTGCCGATGCGGTGATGACGGAAAAGCTTCCAAATACGCCGCAAAGCATCAGAACAGCCAAGAAGAGTGATATGAGTTTCTTAAAATTCATCATTCGTAATCTCCTATATGCGTTATAGTCTGTACTGAATCTCGTCAACGATATTGGTGACCAAACCGACAATCTTACCGACAAGAGTGGTGAACAGAACGGCCAGGAACATGATGAACACCATACCGACGACGGTACCGATGACGGTGATGATGTTCTTACCCATGGAGTAGTCATGGGTAACCATGGTGCCGAAGAAGAGCAGCAGGCCCAGCCAGATGAAGGCGAAGCTGCTGATGAAACCGATGATATCGGTCTCGGTGGAAATGCAGAAGTTGGAGTAGATGGTGGTGGGGATGACCAGCAGCGGGATAGGCAGCAGGCAGTAGCCGGCGGCTACGAAGATATCCTTGAAGCTGCCTTCACCCTCGAACAGGGTGGTCAGACACCAGTTAGCCAGCACGAACAGGAACAGGGGAACCAGCACGCCGAAGACCTGTGCCCAGATGGAGGCGAGGCTTGCGAAGGGATCCAGCAGGTAGCCCTGACCGATGGCCTGGTAGTAGAAGGTGGCAATAGCCAGAACGATGAAGAAGATCGCACCGCGGACGGAGCCTCTCTTCTCGTGCTTCA
>JAZSGD010000082.1:0-17434 GCA_045532555.1 Eubacteriales bacterium
TTGGTGCAAATTTGGTTATATAAAGGCTCTGCTTCAGCAGGGCCTTTTGTGTTTTGCAGGGCGGGGGGTTCTCCCGCCGAAAGAGAATTCGATATATAAGCAAACGGCGGCAGCAAGCCACCGCCCTACATTTGTGACGGATCAATTTGTAAAAACCCCGCCGTGCTATTTACTTTTGAAAACTTTTATGGTATAATCAAATTGGTTAGGTATCTAATCGATAATCTTGGATGTGACAAGGAGGGCTTTGTTATGAAAAAAAGCATATTAATTGTTTGCATTATTCTCTCGTTTTCATTTTTGTTGTGCGGATGTGATATCTCAGAAAACCCAGCCGAATCATCCATTACAAGTGAAATTGAATCAACTGATGCGAAAGAAACCGAACACACACATCAATGGCAGGACGCTTCGGGTGAGCACGCAAGGATCTGCGTGGATTGTAATGAAAAACAGTTAAAGTCCGAGGCTTGCGATTGGGTTAGCGTAGGTTGCGGAGAACCTATGGTATGTTCTGTTTGTCACGCCACGAGCGATGAGGTATCCGAAGATCACGATTGGGATTATTCAGGCGAGGATAACGACTGCTGGTCTACAAATATTTTCTATTCTTGTTCAAAATGTAATATGCAACAAGTCGCCCACGGAGATCTGGCGTTGCCAAGCCATATATGGTCAGAGGAAACGGCTGACGGCAAAACCACTTTTACTTGTACACGTTGCAAAGAATCCTATACTTTTGCAAGCGAAATCGCAGAATTCAGCTATGTCCAAGTACTCGAGGAATACAAGATCGGTGATCCAGGTGTAAAGCATGAAAACTTCAATCTCGGTTTTGAATCCGATATAACGGCTGCGATCGATGCAGTAGTAAGGGCAAGAAGTTTTGAAGTTACCATTGAATACGATACTATTGCCGTGTCCTTTGATAAAGATTCGGACGTTTGGTGTATAGATTTTTACTCATTAAATATGGATGGCGGATGTCAGTCTGTTTATATAAAAGGGAACGGGTTGACTTGCTATATTGTTTACGGTGAGTAGTGGATAAACTTGAAATTTTAGAGGTATATATATTTATGTTTGAAAACAAAGAAAAAATACGTAAGAATATTATTACTTCAAATGAGGAAGACGAGTTTCAGATTCGATACATTCGTGAAGAAAACGTTGGAATTATTACTTCGCGCTCAGATAAATCTTATTTTATTCTCGACAGCAAGGATTATTGGTATGACTTAATACAGGAGCAGTATCCAAACAAACGAAAATGTTCCTGCAAGAACGATTACTTTAAAATTAGTTTTGACTACATTCCGCGTAAAGGAACAAATGATTTCAAAACTGTTGAACTAATCTCTGAATGCACAGAGTGTGGTAAAACAAAAAAATTTGCAAGTATCGATATTGATTATTCACCTTCTTTTCAACTATTTGAAAAAGAAATTACGTTCTGTTCACAGCCTAAGATCAAATACAAAACGTATAGGGTAAGCGGATATTGGAAAACCAAGAGCTTATATGATTTAGTAGAATTTTTATCTAATAAGCAACTATTTACATACATGTGGTATTGGGGTGAAACAGACCATAAACGTTATTTTGACAAATTTTCCCATACGGAATTGATGAAGTTTTTAACGTTAGAAAATTCTAACTACCTTGAAATATATTTTTCTGCGGAACCGTTAGATGACCTCTGGGATTCTTCCGTTTATGATGATAAAGGTATTTATATGGATCGCAATGTTTGGAGAAAAAGAAACCTAATAAAAATAAATTCTCCATTCCATATCTTGGGCGAAAATGGCGGTGATTTGTACTATATGGAATTTTGCAGCGAGTATATTGATTCAGATGGCAAAGTACAAAGCAAAAATGAGCCATTTTGTCGCTTGACAAAAGAAGTATTGAAGTATTGCAAAGAATACTTGAAATAAATTCCAAAAGAGTAACAAATAATCATAAATTTATTGGAGATAAAACGAAATAAAACGACGGCAGCAAGCCACCGCCCTACATTTGTGACGGATCAATTTGTAAAAACCACGCCGTACTATTTACTTTTCTATGGTATAATTGAATTAACATCGAGCCTTTATGGAGAAAAACAAATGAGAAGCATAATAAGAATTATTACAAAAGAAGACAAGCCCTGCATTATGGAGATGATGAGGGTTTTCTACGCTTCGCCTGCGGTGATGAGCAACGGCTCGGAGGAGATCTTTTCCAACGATATAGATAACTGTGTAAATGACAGTCCCTACCTTGAGGGATACGTATTCGAGGATGAGGGCAACGTGCAAGGATATGCTATGATCGCAAAAAGCTTTTCAACCGAATTTGGCAAGCCATGTATCTGGGTCGAGGATCTTTACCTCAAGGATCAGTACAGAGGTGCCGGGCTTGGAAAGGCATTTTTCGACTTTATCACCGAAAAATACACCGACTGCATTTTTCGCCTGGAGGTTGAAGAAGAGAACGAGCGCGCGATCAGACTGTATAAAAAATGTGGATTTGACGTGTTGCCGTATATGGAAATGAAAAAGTGAACTGAAGATAAAATAGTGAACTGAAGATAAAATAGTGAAGCACTGCTTCGAAACGCTTTCATTCAAAAAAAAGAGAGATAACAATTATGTATATTGACAAAAAGCCATAAATATGGTAAAATCTATAAGAAAGATGTATTTTTATGTCGATTCATATTAATTAAGTGACTTTTTGTTATGGAGGTGCTTTTATGAAAAAGCTACTAATGTGTTTGTTCTTAATCTTCTGTATTTTGATGTGCTCCGCTTGTCAAAAAACACAAGAAGATGATATATCAAACGACACTACGCAAGCAGAGTCTTCGAAACAAGAATCAACAAAAGACGAACCCGAGAAGGCTGAAACAACAAAAGACGAACCCGAGAAAAACGATACTACAAAAAACGAGACAACTAAAAACGAAACTACAAAACAGGAAGAATCCGGTTCTGAAAACGAAGAAGAAATTATGGTTTGGGTTTCAGGATCAGGTAGCAAGTATCACTCAAAATCCAGTTGCAGCAATATGAAGTCTCCGAAGCAGATGACACTTGAAGAGGCGGAAGAACAAGGGTATGAACCCTGTAAAAAATGTCATTAAGTATGAACTATTCCTGCTTTAAAAACTATTGACAACATACTAAATTAATGTTACAATTATAAAAACCATATTTAAGGAGGAAAAACTTATGGCACTCGGCGGACTTTTAGGAGGATGCAGCTCATTGATCTCTTCTTCGGCACTGGTACTTATGGCGACTTCGCTCATCGGTTCAGCAGTGGTTTTCTTTAAGAGAAAGAAATAAGAATTTGAATAAAAAACATCGGGAAGGACAAGCGCCTTCCCGATGTTTTTTATATATTATTTCAATTCAATAACACTCTCATCCCACTTTGCAGGAGCTTCGTAACCCATAAGGTTTACCATAGTCGCCGCAACGTTGGAGAGACCGAAGTTGCCCTCGTCTGCCTTTACGGTGTAATGGTTCTTCGCGTCGGTGTTATCGTAGATGATGCAGGGAACCTTGTTGAGCGTGTGGCTGGTCTTTGCTTTCATCTTGCCGTCCTTCGATACCTTGGGCTGACCCGATTTCTTGTCCATCTCAAACATTTCGTCCGCATTTCCGTGGTCTGCGGTGATAAGCGCAACACCGCCGAGTCTGTCAACTACGGTAAGAATTCTGCCGAGCTGAAGGTCAAGCGCTTCCATAGAGCATCTTGTAGCCGCAAGAGAGCCCGTATGACCGACCATATCGCCATTGGGAAAGTTGACTCTGTAATAGTCGTAAGCACCGCTTTCAAGCGCCTCGATGAGCTTATCGGTGATCTCCGCACACTTCATCCAGGGTCTCTGCTCGAAGGGAACGACATCGGAGGGAACCTCAACGTAGGTCTCAAGCTTATCGGAGAACTTACCCGACTTGTTTCCGTTCCAGAAATAAGTTACGTGACCGTACTTCTGGGTCTCGGAGATAGCGTACTGCTTAATACCCGTGTTCGCGAGATACTCGCCCATAGTCTCGGTGATCTCGGGGGGATTTACAAGGAACTTTGCGGGAATATGAAGGTCGCCGTCGTATTCGAGCATACCTGCATATACAACCTTGGGAACACGAATTCTATCGAATTTATCGAATGCATCGACGGGAGCATCGAAGGTCTTGGAGATCCCAATGGAACGGCCGCCGCGGAAGTTGAAGAAGATAACGCTGTCGCCGTCCTCAACCGTACCAACGGGCTTACCGTCCTCGGCAATAACGAAGGGAGGAAGATCCTGGTCGATAACGTGAAGCTCGGATCTGTATGCCTCAACTGCCTCGTGAGCGCTTGCAAACTGTCTGCCTTCGCCAAGCACGTGGGTCTTCCAGCCAAGCTCTACCATAGACCAATCTGCCTCGTATCTGTCCATGGTTATCTTCATACGTCCGCCGCCGCTTGCGATCTTGATGTTGCAATTAGCATCAGAGAGGGAAGCGATATATTCTTCAAAGGGATCGATGTATTCAAGTGCGCTTGTTTCACCAACGTCACGTCCGTCGATAAGAATGTGAACGCGGATGGTTGCCACGCCCTCTGCCTTCGCCTCTGCGATCATTGCCTTGAGGTGATCGATGTGAGAGTGAACGTTGCCGTCGGAGAAAAGTCCGAGGAAGTGCAGAGTAGAGTTGTTTGCCTTAACGTTGCCAACAACCTCCTGCCAAGTGCTCGATGCGAACATCTTACCGCTTTCAATGCTCTGTGTAACGAGCTTAGCACCCTGCGCGAATACCTGACCTGCGCCGAGAGCGTTGTGACCTACCTCGCTGTTACCCATATCGTCATCAGAGGGAAGACCAACTGCGGTTCCGTGCGCCTTGAGAGCAACCATAGGATAGTTCGCCATAAGCGCATCAAGATTGGGAGTATATGCAGTAGCGACCGCATTGGAAACGGTGTTGGGAGCAAGACCTACGCCGTCCATAACGATAGTCAGCACAGGACCCTTAACGCCGTCAAATTTTGTAGATTTGTTAAGTGTAAGTGACATTTTATCTTTTTTCCTCCAAAAATTATTTCAAATTTATACCAAATTATAGTATAACCTATTTTTGCTGATTTTTCAAGAGATTTTCGCAAAAATATACAATAAAAATAAAAAAGAGCCTTTGAATTACTGTCAAAATACGTATTCGACGTAAAAATATCAAAAAACACACAGAATTCACACATGCTCAAGAAATGTTTACAAAAAGCTCTTGCCTTTTTCTTACAAATAGTGTATTATAAGATATATTATGTGATTTCCATGGAGAAGAGCTATGTTCGGATATATCCGTACCGACACGCCCGAGCTGCGTGTTCGCGAAAACGAATATTACAAGGCAGTCTATTGCGGAATGTGTCGCGCGCAGGGCAAATGCACGGGACAGTGTTCGCGAATGACCCTGAGCTACGATATGGTCTTTTTGGCTCTTTTACGACTTGCGATATCGGGAGAAGATCCCGCGATAAAGACGGGAAGATGTATCGCGCACCCATTCAAAAAGCGCGTATATCTCGATTTTTGCGATTCTCTGGCATACTGCGCCTACGCTTCGGCATTGCTCGTCTGGGGCAAGACCGCAGATGATCTTAGCGACGAAAAGGGAATCAAAAGATTAAAGGCTCGCTTGGCAAAGCCGTTGGCAAAAAAGATGCGCCGAAAAGCGCTGAAGCAATATGTAGAACTCGACGAACAAATAAGCAACGGACTCAAAAAACTTGCTGATGTTGAAAAAGAGAAGCTACCGTCCGTCGATGCCCCTGCAGACCGCTTCGGAGAGCTGCTTGCCGATATACTTTCCTTCGGTGTTGAGGGTGATAACGCGAAGATACTTCGCAATATCGGCTTACATATAGGAAAATGGATATACATCGTCGACGCTGTAGATGACCTTGACGGAGACCTGAAAAACGAAAGATTCAATCCGTTTATATGTCTGTACGGCTCGCAAAGCCTCGATGAAGATAAAAAACGCGCCGTTGCCACCTCGCTGAGACTTGAGCTTTTGGCGGCAGAGCCCGCATTTGATCTCATTGAATTTGGTGAAAACCCAAATATTGAGGGCATAATAAGGAATATAATCTACCGTGGCATGCCCGACGTGGCTGACCGCGTCCTTGAGCTTGACGGAAAAACCAAGCGCAAGAACAAAAAGACTTCAAGAGATAAAACACGAAAGGTTAAATAAAAATGGCTGACTATAAGGATCCGTATAAGGTGCTGGGTGTATCTCCCAATGCAACTGACGACGAAATTAAAGAAGCTTACAGAAAGCTTGCACGCAAATATCATCCCGACAAATACTCCGACGGCGACCTCAAGGAGCTTGCGGAAGAAAAAATGAAGGAGATCAACTCCGCATACGAGGAGATCCAAAAGATTCGTTCATCGGGTTCGCGCGGCTCTTATAATTCTTCATTTAACAACTCGCATAGCGGCTTTTCAAACGGTTCTTCGAGCAATTCCTCGGGATACAACTATGCAAACGTGCGCAGAAATATTAAATCGGGTAATATAAGCGCCGCAGAAGCAGAGCTAAACAACGTAAACGAAGGCGACCGCGCAGCCGAGTGGCACTATCTTATGGGCTGCGTGCTTGTAAAGAAAGGCTACTACGTCGACGCGCAGCGAATGATCAATACCGCGTGTATGATGGACCCTACGAATCAGGAATATCGCGCGGCACTTGACCGCCTCAATATGCAGGCAAGAGGATACGGCAGCGGATACAATACGAACAATTCCGCAGGCTGCTCGGGCTGTGACGTTTGTCAGACGCTTATTTGTGCAGATTGCTGCTGCGAATGTATGGGCGGCGACCTGATTCGTTGCTGCTAAGCTGCTTTCAGAGAGGAGGATTGCCGTGTCTCGCGGAGTTTCTCATAAAACGAAAAAAATGACCCTTTGCGCACTCTTGGCGGCAATGGGTGTTGCTTTGATCTTTCTCGGATCGGTCATTGAGGTGCTCGATCTGTCGGTAGCGGCTTTAGCCTCGTTTTTCTGCATATTTGCCGTGATCGAGCTCGGCGGAGCATACCCGTGGCTTTTATATGCCGTAACGAGTCTGCTTGCCGTGATACTTATGCCGTATACCATGGGCGGTTGGTTCTATCTTCTGTTTTTCGGTTACTATCCGATACTTAAGGAAAAGCTGGAGCGACTGAAAAAGCCGATCGCATGGGGCTTGAAGCTTGTGATCCTGAACGTCGCGTTGCTTATCAGCGTTGCACTTGCATATTTCCTGTTTTTCGGTCAGACCGACGGAAGCTTAATAGATGCCTTCGTCTATATCTTTGGCGGGGAGGGATTTGGCGAGATCTTGGCGCTTGGAGTTTACGCGCTCGTTAACGTGGTGTTTATAATCTACGATATCGCACTAACAAAGCTGATAACCTTCTATTTTACTAAGCTTAGACATAGATTTAAATTTTTGAGATAGTGAATAAGAAAAGCGGCAACCTGCTTTCATGCAGGTTGCCGCAGCTTTTATTAAACGGTCAATTTGAAAAAATATTCCTTACAGCAGGATTCAAACATATTTTCTTCTTCGATATAGTCGCCTTTCCATTCGACAGTTATAAGAACGTACCATTCTCCCAGATCAAGCCAATCCAAAGAATGTATAGTTCCGTCAATATGAATCCCGTCAAAGGGAACGATCTTGCCCTCATCATTGGCATGATAGACCTTAATGGATGTTACCTTGCCTCCGTCACCCACGTACATATCCAAAAGTCCAACTCTGTCCAACGTAATAATATCCCTGTCGTTGTCCTTTTCCAAGGCAGGTATCAGCCATTGTTCTACGCCCTCGTTCTGCTCCTCCGACCAATATCCCGGAATACCGTCATAACGGCTCTCCCAAAGTACGTATCCATGAGGTGCTATTTCGTTGCGACCTGCGGTTATCAATAATTCTTCCGTTTTAGTCTGATCCTCGTCTTTATTGGGAGAAACAACATCCATACCCATTCCGATATAGTAATTTTCCAGCTCCTCTATAGAAAACGAATAACGCTCCCTTGATATCTTTACCGTGTCTTCATAAATATAAAAGGAATAGCTTGGCGAGGTCGTGGGAGTATTTGAATAAGGCTTCCACTGTGCAGATATTATTTCTCCGTTTTCCAAATCGAGATCAATTATGAAGGAGGTCAGAGCGCATCTCGAGTTATCTTTTTTCAGATCATATCCATCAATGTATATGTTTGAATGAAAATTGTTAATACCCTGAACAAGATCTCTCATCTGGGTAATACAGTTGAAATATCTGTCTCCATTTTTAAATGTTATCATTGCTCGAGGCCTGCCGTTAACGTGCAGATCTGTAACTACCACATCGGCTCTGCCAGTGCCTATCAGCGATGCCAAGGGCTCACAATCCTCGGTGATCTCGGTCTCAAAATATATTGCGGTTGTAATTACGAAGGGAAGATCAAACAGATAATCGTCGTCATCACCGTCTGAGGTTTCGGTATTCGTCTCAATTTCGATTACGGTGTCTTCTACCGTTTCAATTTCGGTTTCTTCTACCGTTTCAATTACGTCTTCACCGTTATTATCGGTTGTTCCGCTAAGGAACTGTATGTTGCGAGACTTATAGTTGATACGAGAGAGAGAGGAGGAAATTGCATTGGCAGTGTTAAAGAGGCCTGAGGGGACCGCGCTTGTCATTTTGACAGCAGCGTAGTAATTTATCTTATCAAGAGAATCCAGCTCGACTACGTTGCTACCGATATCTCCGCTTTGGGTTTCGTTTTCTATATCATTGTTTGTCTGCTGTCCGGTCTGCTCTCCCTCCGTGCCCTCGCCACCGAGCTGGTCACCGGTATTATTTATCCGATGTATAAACGAGCCGCCTAATACCAAACCAATAACCAGGGTAAAGCACGCCGCACTGACAATTGCTCTTCTGAAAGCAGGTTTTATAAATATAGATTTTTTTGTGCGGCTTTTAGCGCTTGCATATTTTTCAAGCTTATCTGCATTGTCCACATTTAACGCCACATCAAGCAGATCATCGTCTACATCTGCGAGTCGTTCAAATATTTTTTCGTTATCTCTGGAATTCTTCATACACTTACCCCCTTGCTTTCAAGCTTTTTCTTTAACCTTTTTCTCGCCCTATACAGCATCGCCGAAATATTATTTTCCTTTATTCCAAAGCGCTTTGAGAGACTGTCAACCGATTCAAGATATATGTATCTGCGCACAAACAGTATTTGCACTCGGGGCTCAAGCTCCCGTATAAAATCGGACAAGGCAGTACGGATAACCTCATTTTTATCATCAAAAGATTCTAATCGGTCGCCGCTTGGAAAACAGTCGTTCAACTCGGAAAGTGCAACGAGATAGTCCGGATCTCGCTTTTGGCGTTTGATATATCTCAATCTATCGATCCCTATTCGACGTGCTATTTTACAAACGTAAGACGATAAATTTTCAGGCTTATTTGGCGGAATACTGTTCCACACCGCAAGCAATACGTCGTTTGCACACTCTTTGACGTCACATTCATCATGCACGATCTGTCTGATTACGTCGTTATAAAGTCTCGAATATTTATCGGAAAGGGCATCAAGCGCCGATTCTTTTCGCATAAAAAGATCGTTGATTATTATATTGTCATTCATAAATCTCCTTTCCGCAATATAGATTGCTAAAAATCGCTGCTTCACTTATTAAGTCGACCTTTTAAGAAAGATGTGACGCATTTTGCAAAAAATAATTAAAAAACGGCAAGAAATTTTTATCTCTTACCGTTTTTTGTTAGCTATAAGATCAAATACCGTACTTTTCCTTCATAAACGCGTTGATCTCATCGCGGGAGGGCATTGACTGCGCCGCACCGAGACGTGTGACCGAAATAGCTGCGGTGCAGTTTGCGAACTTCAGAGCCGTCTCAATGTCCATACCTTCGCCGATTGCGGTAACGAAGCCACCGTTAAACGCATCACCCGCGCCCGTAGTCTCAACCGCCTTTACCTTGATACCGGGAACGTGGATCTCCTTTTGTCCGTCGGTATAGTAAGCACCGTTTACGCCGAGAGTTATAATAACGTTCTTAACACCAGAGGCGAGAAGCTTTTTAGCTGCAGCCTTCGCGTCGTCGATCGAATTGATCTCAATACCCGTAAGGTATCCTGCCTCGGTCTCGTTGGGGGTTATGTAGTCCACCATAGAAAGAAGCTCGGCATCGAGGGGATGATAGGGAGCAGGGTTAAGTACAAAGGGCTTGTTGTATTTCTTGGCAAGTCTTGCCGCTGCATAAATAGGCTCGTCGGTAGTTTCAAGCTGGGTAAGAACAACGTCCGCATCGGCAAAATCTGCCTCTGCCGCCATTACGTCGTCTGCAGAAAGCACAAGATTTGCGCCTCTGACGATAAGGATTCTGTTCTGCGCGTCGACCTTGTCAATCTCTATGATCGCTGTACCCGTGTTCTCGCCCTTGCATACCTTTACGTACTTCTTACAAAAGCCCTTTTCATCGTAAAAATCATGGAGGCAATTAGCAAGCGCGTCGTCGCCGATGCAAGCAATAAGCAATGCCTCGCTGCCCGACATGTGAGCCGCTACCATCTGGTTAGAGCCCTTTCCTCCGGGGCTTGTACGAATAAGATCTCCAACTGCGGTCTCTCCCGCTACGGGAAGGTGATTTGCATATCCGGTAAGGTCTACGTTACAGCTTCCGGGACCGATAATTTTTGCCATAGTAATAATTCCTTTCGTATATCAAGCTTTATTTTTTTCTTCTTGAAGTATTTTCCATACTCGCAGAACGGCGATCTGTGTCTTGGCATCGGTTATCTCTCCCGAGCAGACCATCTCGACCATTTTTTCAAGCGGAATGCGCTCGCATTCGAGAAATTCATCGTCGTCCAGATGAGTTTCTCCAAATTTTAGACCGCGAGCAAAGTACATATAGATTATCTCGCTGAGCAGTGCGGGGGAGGGATACGTTTCGCCAAGGTAGATAAGCTCTTCGCACTCGGCGCCTGTCTCTTCCTTAAGTTCACGAAGAGCCGCCGCGCGAATATCGTCTTTCTCTCCGGGTTCAAGCTTTCCTGCGGGGATCTCTATCGTACATTTGCGATGTGCATATCTGTACTGTCTAACGCAGATTATCTCGCCATCGTCGGTAAGTGGAATCACGCAAACACCACCGTTATGCTTACAGTATTCGCGGATAGCCTCACTGCCGTCGGGTAAAATAACCTCGTCGCGATACAGATGAAGTACTTTGCCGTCAAATATCAGCTCGCTTGACTTTTCTCTTTCAATAAGATGCTCTTCATTCATCGCAAAAACCTCAAATTACGTAATGTACTCAATAATTATACACTATTTTTTTATTTTTGTAAAGTATGGACTTGATTATTTTTTTAAAATATGCTAAAATATTCTCAAGAAAAAGTTTGGAGGTGATCTTAATGCCGATAAGGGAAGAAATGTCACGTACTGCCTACATTTACGGCGAGAACGCGGTTGAAAAATTGAATAACGCGAGAGTGGCGATCTTCGGAGTTGGCGGAGTCGGCGGTTATCTCTGCGAGGCGCTTGTGCGCGCAGGAGTCGGAAGCATAGACATTTTTGACCGCGACGTTGTATCACTCTCAAACATTAACCGTCAGATAATCGCGCTTCACTCAACTGTAGGTCGCTCCAAGGTCGAGGTTATGAAGGAAAGAATGCTCGACATCAACCCTGAATGCAAGGTTAATGCGTACAACGTGTTTTATTTGCCCGAGAACGCCGATGACTACGATCTTTTGGAATATGATTATATCGCCGACGCGGTTGATACCGTCAGCGCAAAGCTTGAGATAATAGAACGAGCATACAAGCTTCATATTCCTGTAATTTCCGCGATGGGCGCGGGGAACAAGACTCAACCCGAGCTATTTGAGGTCGCAGATATAAACGACACGAGCGTTTGTCCTCTTGCGAGAGTTATGAGGCGCGAGCTCAAGGCAAGACGCATCAAAAAGCTCAAGGTCGTCTATTCAAAAGAGGAGCCGAAGAAAAGTGGAGTAATAGACTCCGAAAGCGGCAAGACAGTCCCCGGTAGCCTCTCGTTTGTACCCTCTGTTATGGGACTTATAATGGCGGGCGAGATAGTCAACGACATTGTGAAAAGCATTGAGAAATAAGCAAATTTTCTCGGTTCTACTTATAGTAGAGCCGAGAATTTTTTATTCCACTAACAGTTATTGTTGATTATAGAAACAACAGTAATGTGTAGATTGACTTTTTAATATTTATTGGATATAATATCCTCATAATCACAAGCAAAGGAGTCTATGAATGAACTATTTAATAGTTGCCGATTCGTCGGCAGATCTCGCGCTTCGCGACAAAAGTAACCACGGAACTGCATTCGCGTCGGTTCCGCTCAAGATCATCACCTCGGCCAAGGAGTACGTTGATGACGAAGATCTCGACGTTGAAAAAATGGTAGAGGAACTTGAGACATACAAGGGAAGATCGTCGTCCTCTTGCCCAAATTCGTCTGACTGGCTTGATGCTTTTGGCGATGCAAAGCAAATCTTCTGCGTTACGATCACAAGCGGACTTTCGGGCAGCCACAACTCCGCCTGCAGAGCAAAGGAGGAGTACGAGGAAATGCACCCCGACCGCAAGGTATTTGTTATAGACTCTCTTTCGACAGGGCCTGAGATGAATCTGATAATAGAAAAACTCGAGCAATTCATTCTTGAGGGTATGGATTTTAATACGATATGTGAGAAAATACAAAGGTATCAAAAGCATACGGGACTTCTTTTTATGCTCGAATCGATGAAAAACCTCGCCAATAACGGCCGTGTCAGCCCGATCGCCGCAAAGGTTGCAGGGATCCTCGGCATCCGTGTCATCGGCAAAGCGAGCGACGAGGGAACGCTCGAGCAGCTTGAAAAGGCAAGGGGAGAGGGTAAGGCACTGCCTGCGATAATTGAGCAAATGAAAAAGCTTGGATATGCAGGAGGCAAGGTTATTATCGCTCACTGCATCAATTCGGGTGCGGCGCACAAGCTTAAAGAACAACTAAAGGCTCAGTTTAGGGATGCAAAAATTGACATCCATCCTTGCCGCGCACTTTGCAGCTTCTACGCAGAGCGCGGAGGACTGCTCATCGGATTTGAAAAGCAACTTGCATAAAATAAAATCGGCATACCGACGTATGCCGATTTTTCTGTTGACACACAAAACTTTTTGTGTTATAATTCTTGTGTAAAAATTCAAGAAAAGGAGTTGATCATTATGTCTGCAACTTATATTTTATCAAAATCAATTTT
Source organism: Eubacteriales bacterium (assembly GCA_045532555.1). Classification (GTDB taxonomy): domain Bacteria; phylum Bacillota; class Clostridia; order Oscillospirales; family CAG-272; genus SVTX01. Next base: position 13,348 of record JAZSGD010000082.1, read on the forward strand.
AAATTACAAACTTAATAGGAGAAATAATGATCAAAATAAAAGGAAAAAGGAACTCCGCTACAATTTATACGGAGAAGATCGATAATTCAACGAAAACTCAAATCGCTTCGCTGTTGAGGGAAGAGGCTTATTCTGACAGTAAAATCCGAATTATGCCCGACACGCATTCGGGAAAAAATGTTGCGGTCGGCACGACTATGACATTATCCCGAAGAGTTAATCCGGCGCTTGTCGGTGTGGATATCGGATGCGGTATGGAAGTCGTGATATTGCAAGAAACAGAGGTAGATCTGAAAAAGCTCGACGAAGCAATCCACTCAAGCATCCCTTGCGGAGCCAAAATACACGAGCTACCGATAGCAGAGTTTGATCTGAGCTCATTATATTGCAAAGATAAAGTAGATATAACCCGCGCTATGCGAAGTCTTGGAACTCTCGGCGGCGGTAATCATTTTATTGAGCTTGACCGAAGTGAGCAAGGCGAACTTATGCTGGTCATTCATTCGGGCTCAAGACAACTCGGCAGTGACGTGGCAAGCTATTATCAAGAACAGGCTTACCGCTATCAATGTAAAAAGATGAAAAGGCGCTCGAATCACGACCGCCGTTCAAACGATGAATATCTTTGCCGAGCAGAGAAGCGAGAGCGCAAAAGTGACGTTAAGGTACGATATGAGGACGCTATTCTCGAGGGAGAGCTCTTTGACAAATATCTTCAAGATATTTCTATAGTTACCGCATTCGCAGATCTCAACAGACAAACGATAGCCAAAACAATATGCAGCAAAATGAGCCTAACGGAAAAAGACAGATTTTCCTGCGTTCATAATTATATTGACACAGATCGTATGATTTTGCGCAAGGGTGCAATATCAGCACGCCTTGATGAAAGATTGATAATCCCGTTGAATATGAGAGACGGCGCAATTATCGGACGAGGACTTGGAAATCCCGAGTGGAATTTTTCTGCACCTCACGGGGCCGGAAGAGCCTGCAACAGAACCGAAGCAAAATTTGCTTTTACAGTTGAAGAATTCCAAAGACAAATGGAGGGAATTTATACAACAACCGCACAAACAGGCTCTCTTGACGAGTGTCCTATGGCTTATAAGCCTCCTGAAGCAATATTATCTCAAATCGAGGAAAGTGTTGAAATCGAGCAGATAATAAAACCGATATATAATTTTAAATCCTGCTGATGCAGACAAAAGGGCACCGGTGGCAAACGCGCCATAGGTGCCTGAATATTTACCCAAAAATGATCTCCTCAACCTCTGCGCAGATAGCGTGGTAAACGGGGAGGTGGAGTTCCTGAACCTTGTACGTCTCGGTCTCGGGGACCTTGATCGCAACGTCGCAAAGCTCTGCCAACATGCCGCCGCGTTCTCCGGTCATTGAAATCGTCTTCATACACTTAGCACGTGCAACCTTTGCCGCCGCGCACACGTTTTTTGCGTTGCCCGACGTGGAAAGACCAAGGAAAACACAATTTTCCGTGCCGAAAGCGTAGACAAGCTGCGCATATATCAGCTCGGGATCAACATCGTTTGAAAACGCCGTACCAAGTGCCGAAAGAGAGGTCAGAGGGATCGCTCTGATGCCGCCCTGAAGCTTTGCCGCTATATCCTCGGGAAAGCCTGACGCCTGATCGGCATTAAGGGGTCTTTTTTTCAGAAATCCTTTGAGCAGCTCTCCAGATATATGCTCGCAATCCGCCGCGCTTCCGCCGTTTCCGCAGATCAGGAGCGTACCCACGTGGGAATGCATTTCAACGATAGCCTTTACCGCCGCTTCGATCGACTCACGGCAGGGCTCAAGGGCAGGGTATCTTTCAATCATAAGATCAATATGCTTCATCATATTTTTTCACCTTCCATTGCAACTGCTATCGCAGCGTAATCTCCGATCTGCTCACCGAGAGCAGGAGTTTTTATTTTAACACACTCTGCCACCGAAGGCAAAGCCTCGCGTCTGAATTCGCGAAGCGCATTTTCCTCGAGCAGATCTCTGCATCGCGCAAAAACGCTTCCAATAATGACCGTTTCGACGTTGAGTATATCGCAAACTATTGCAAGACCTCTGCCCAGCATTTTGCCGCAAAGCTCAAATGCGTCAAGAGCGCATCTGTCGCCACCTCGCGCCGCCTCTGCCATCTCTGCAACCGTAAAGGTCTCAAGCGACGATGCCCCAATAAACAAGGGGGTCTCACCTCTCTGCAGATATTCGCGTGCAAAGGTTCTGCCAAGCTCGCGAAGTCCGCCGCCCGAGCAAAAGCCCTCAAAGGATCCGCATTTACCATATCCCGAAGGACCGTGATCAGCCAAGCGGATATGACCTATCTCGCCCGCAAATCCGCAAGAGCCCGAATAGAGCTTGCCGTTAAGTATAAGACCTGCGCCGAGTCCCGTGCCAAACGTCATAAATATCATATTATCAGAACCCACGCCCGCACCGAATTTCCACTCCGCAATAGCGCAAGCGTTAGCATCGTTGCAGATCTTGGCAGGAACACCGAAGCGAGATTCAAGCATTTCAACGATATGTACCTCATCCCAGCCCGGAAGATTGGGCGGGGAAAGGATGATTCCTTTTTCCTCGTCAAGAGGACCGCCGCAGCTGATACCAATGCTTTTGCACTCACCCATGCTCTCAACGGCATCAAAAATGCGCGATAAGGTCTCGTCCTTATCGGTAGTTTCAAAGCGGATCTTATCAATGATCTTGCCGTTTTCGTCGCTTTTGATCACAGCACATTTCGTTCCGCCGATATCTATTCCTACGTACATAGTGTCCTCCGATAATATTGGTTTTTGTTTATAAGCCCATTATAACATATATTGAACATTCATTCAAGCAAAATTTAAATATATTTACGCTAATTTTATTGATTTATATTGATTTTATTGTAATTTGGTGCTATAATGTATCCTAGCAGGGAGGTGAAGCTCTATGTCAGAAGCTAATAAAAGATTAAAAAGCTCCGAGATTATTGCAAACGATACACATATAAAAGCGGAGCTTCGTCAGGGTAATTACCCTATAATTCACTCACACGATTATTTTGAGATAGAGATAATAGTCAGTGGAACGGGCTCAATGCTTATAAATTCTACCGTTCACGAAATCAAGCCGGGAAGCATCTGCATACTTACGCCTGCGGATTTTCACAAGGTCACATTTGACGAGAATAATCTTGTCTGGAATATCTCCTTTGACGAATCGGTGCCGTCGCCTGAGCTCCTTGAGACGATTTTCTCGCTAAGAAACAACTTCTGCACCGTTTCCGAAAGCACACTTAAGGCTATTATGTCGGCTGCCGAGCTTCTTTCCAAGGAAGAAAACGCCGACTGTATCAGAATATTGCTTGAATATATCCTGAAAAAAACAGGACTTTGCGACAGTGCGGCAGAGCGAGGCACTCCGATTCAAAGAGCCTTGCTTTACATACAGACTTATTTCCGTAACGATCCGACACTTGCCGAGACCGCCGAGCACGTCGGACTTTCGCCGTCCTACTTCGGCACCCTTTTTCACTCGGTCGTCGGAGATACCTACGTTGAATATCTAAACAAATGCAAATCCAACTGCGCTATGAGACTGCTCGATCTTGGCAAGAGCGTTACAGAAAGCTGCTTTGACTCGGGCTTTGGCTCGCTGTCTGGCTTCAGATACATCTTCAAGCAAACGACGGGAATGACTCCTACGGAGTATAAAAACAGAACAACAAATTAGGATATTTTTATGCTGAACGAAAATATAAAAAATCGCGTTAAAACAATACACGACGATATTATTGACCATATAGAAAGCAAGCATATTTGTTGCTTTTCGGGTAGGGAGAAGCCGCTTTTCCTTATTTCCGAGGAGTATCCCGGCGTTTGGATGGAGCATATCTACGATAGCGTGATGTATGCAAGTCTTGACCCCTCAAAAGGCGAGCTTCCCCAAACCACGCTGCTGTCTTTCATTGAGCTTCAAAAGGAGGATGGTCAGCTGCCGTTTGCTATTTTTGACACCGCGAGGTTGAACGTGAGCGCCTCGGGGTATTCGCAGATACAAGAGTGCGTCAGCTTTGCTTCTCTTTGCT
>JAZSGD010000269.1:0-12474 GCA_045532555.1 Eubacteriales bacterium
TCGACTGCGCTCTTGAGATCGGTGGTTCTCGGGAGAATGTTGAGGACGTAGCCGTTCTCCTCCTGAAGCTCGCCGTCGAACCAATAGTCGCACTTGTCGAGAGTGAGAGAGTTGTAGGTGCAGTTCTCTACCGTCCACTTGCCGCTGATATCGAGAGCCTTCAGCTCTTTCTCTGCCTTTTTGGGCGAGCAGGGCGTGCCGTCGTCGATAACGAGCAAGCTACCGTAGGGAGCGAAGGTATATTCGCCGCAGAAGTCGATCTTCTCGCCCGTTGCGATATCGATCGCGTAGCTTCCGCGAGAAATGGTTGCCTTTTCTTCGGTATCGTTGGAGTTTACAAAGTAGTGCGCGGTGCAGTCACCGAGGTCACGCCAGGTGTACGTGATCTTCTCATTATCAATTACCGTGTTGGGCTCAAGCTGATCCGCGGTGGTTATAATACCGCCGTTTGCCTTGAACTCGGCAAGCAGCTTTTCGGTGTTCTCCATAAACGCGATATGCTCGGGGATAACTACGGTCGTATACGCCATATTGCCGATGATGAGCTTGTTGCCCTCGACTCTGCCGTGTCTTTCCATCATGATCTCGTCACCGAGGTGGAAAGGAATATGCTTTGCCTCAAGCGCAAGAGTCGTGTTTATAAGCTCGCTGTTATAGTACTCAAGATTCTTGCCGTTGGTGTAGAGGTTGTTGCCGCAGTTGAAGCATACCCAGGCCGAAGTCATATTGTGAAGCACGAGGGTATCGAACTTGATCTCGCCCTCGGCAAGTATCATACCAACGCGCGACATAGCGTCATTGAAGACCTTGTAGTCTGCCCACCAGGGCTGCTGTATGTACATTGCGGGGGGATAGTCTCTCTTACGGATTCCTCTGTTGGAGTATCCCTCGAGGTGCTGACACATAAGGTTTATGCCGCGGACCATCATCCACTCGTAGTTTCTCTTGAGCTCGTCGTGGCCTACGTTATGTCCGCAGAGCGCGAAGGTCTCGGAGAGGATCTGCTTCTTGCCCGTCTGTGCCGCCGCGCTGGCAAGCTGATGGTGGGTAAGGCAGGGGTAGATAGGTCTGCAGAGCCAGTCCATGCCGGGAATGTGGAAATACTCGTAGTGAGGCATGCAGGCACCGTTGGAAACAATCTGATAGAACAAGGTTTCCTCAAGAACGAGGTGGCCTGTGAGCTTGAGTCCGTGATCCTCACACCAGTCGTAGATCTGCTTCATAAAGTTCTTCGAGAAAAGCTCGGTTACCATCTTCCAGAACTTGATACGGACGGTCTCAAAGCCCTCTTCCTCATAGAACAGCTTGGCAAGGACAGCACAAAGATCCTCGCCGTAGGCGAGCTTATACTGCTCGGGCATAGTCAGACTCCACGGAATTCCGTTACGCGAGATCTGGGGCTCGTCGGTGAAAAATCCGTCAAATGTCTGACCGTACTTTTCGTAGTAGGGTACGTAAATTTCGTTTATAAAGTCTGCGATGACCTCGCCGTCGAGCGTGTCAACGTAGAAGGGATTGACCTCGTAGAAGAAGCAATATTTATCGTTCTCGGCGATGATGCGGTGCTCGGGGATCTCGCTTCTGTCAGCATCTGCGGGCTGTACGCGCAGATACTTCTGCCAGAACTTCTCGCCCTTGCCGTTAACTCGTCCGTTGCCGAAGCCCGAGGGCCAGCCGTTTTCGTCATAAGCCCATGCGTGCATTCCGCGCTTATTGCACTCGTCTATGCAAGCGCCGACGTTTTCAAACCATTCTTCACCCATATACTCGGTCTGCAGACCTCCGCGGGCGTGCATAAAATATCCTCCCATTCCCGCTTCGTCCATAAGGGCGGTCTGGCGGAGGGATTCCGCGACGTTAAGCTTTTCGTTCCACGACCAGAACGGCACGGGACGGTATTTTTTGTCGATGTTTTTGAAATCCATGATTTGCTCCTTTATTCGAGGTTAGATTTTCTTTTTTTGTGAGTGAAAATGCGGCAAATTGCTCCACTCGCACTTCCTCTTTAATTATAAAATGAAAAGCGGCTTTTGTCAATGACTTTAAGGTAAATTATACCTAAAAATTCATTTTGTAGCCGCTTTTTTTATTTATTTTTTCAGTGCAAGGTCAACTATTTTGCAGCAGAGCTTTCCGTATGTGATCCCTACCGCCGCCGCCATCTGCGGAAGCAGGCTTGTAGGGGTCATTCCCGGGAGTGTATTTGCCTCGAGGCACCAGGGCTTGCCGTCCTTGTCGACTATGTAGTCAAAGCGCGAATATCCCGAGAGTCTGAGCGCGTCAAACGCGAGCTTTGTTTGCTCGGTGAGGATCGACATGAGATCGTCGTCGATAGGTGCGGGGCAAAGCTCGACCGTTTTGCCTGCCTGATATTTGTTTGTGTAGTCGTAAAAGCCCTCGGTGAGGATTATTTCAACGGCGGGAAGCACCTCTCCGTCGAGAATTCCGACCGTGAATTCCCTGCCGCTGATCTTTTTCTCGATAAGGATGCTGTCCTCGTATTTCTCGGCTTCCTTAAGCGCATTTTCGAGCTCTGCTCGGTTTTCGGGAATAGAAATGCCCACGCTTGAGCCGCAACAGCAGGGCTTGACGACGCAAGGATATCCGATCCTCTGCTCGATTTCGTCAATGTCGACCTGCTTCGCCGAAATATACATCCATTCGGGTGTATTCACGCCTGCGCCGACGAACATTTTTTTGGAAATATCCTTATCCATCGCCAGAAGGCTTCCGACGTAGCCCGAGCCCGTATATTTGATGCCGTAGCTGTCGAGCGTTGCCTGAAGCTGACCGTTCTCGCCCATAGCGCCGTGGAGCGCCATAAAAACAACGTCAGCCGCGCGACAGAGGTCGATAATTCCCTTACCTATCAAGGCATCTCCGTTACCACGGCTCGCCTTGAGCGCATCAAGATCGGGAACGCTATGCGTGACCTTATGTATCGGTTTTTTCTCTTTATTGAAAAGGCTTTTTGCATCATCCGTGCCGTCTATTCCAAGGTAGACGTCGGCAAGGCAGACGTTATGCCCCTCGTCGATGAGCGCATTTGCTATAAGGCTACCCGACGTGAGCGACACGTCTCTTTCAGGGGAAAATCCACCCGCTAAAACTGCTATATTCATAATTTATGCTCCATTTTTACTGTTTTAAATTACACTATTCTGCGAAGTATTGCCACGCGGTCGCATCCGCCGAGGTCCTTTTTGATCTCGCAGGAGAAGCCTGCAAGGTCGGCGATTTTCTTCAGGTCATCCGCCTGATCGTAGCCGATCTCGAAGATGAAAATCCCGTTTTCGTCGAGATTTTTTGCAAAATTGCTCAATATCGCGCGGTAGAAGATAAGTCCGTCCTCTCCGCCGTCAAGCGCGGCGCGCGGCTCTTGCTTGACCTCTGCTTCAAGGCTGTCGATGACCTCTGTTCTGATGTACGGGGGGTTTGAGATGATCGCGGAGTATTTTTTATCTCCAAGCAGATCGGGAGAGAGTACGTCCCCAAGGATCCCCGAAAAGCGCTCCGAGACCTTGTTTTTCACGGCGTTTTTTTCTGCCAGCTCAAGCGTTTTCGGATAGAGCTCATAAGCATCTGCTTTCGTGTCTGATCGAAGGTCCAGTATCGAGATCGCTATACATCCGCTTCCTGTGCAGAGATCGGCAAAGCTTGCGTTTTGTGGCAGCATTTTCACTGCGGTCTCAACCGCAAGCTCGGTGTCGGGTCTTGGGACGAGGCAATTTTCGTTGACCTCGAATTCGCATCTACAAAACCACCATTTTCCTATGATATATTGCAGAGGATAGCGAGCGCATCTTTTTTCGATCGCCTCGGCAAGAATGGGAGAATCGTAGCTCTTATCCTCGGAATATTCTCCGCAGAGCTCCTCTATAAGCAGCTTGGCCTCGACGTAGTCGTTTTCTATTCCATGCTCTCGGAGCTTCGCTCTTATTTCGTCCGCCTTCATTCCTTATCCTCCCTTCCCTGACACTACTATATAGTATAGCAGATATTTAAGATTTTGGAAAGGGGTTTTGCAAATTTTTTCGGTTGCTTTTCAAGAAAAAAGTGCGAACGCGCCTGCGTTCGCACTTTTTATTTTACAATCTTTCTGCCATATAGTAGATGAATCTTTCGGTGTCATCCCAGCCAAGACAAGCGTCGGTGATCGACTTGCCGTAGATGCCCTCGCCGATCTTCTGGTTGCCCTCCTCGATATAGCTTTCGATCATAAAGCCCTTGAAGAGCTTTGCAATCTCGGGATTGAGCGCGCAGGAATGAAGGACCTCCTTCGCTATTCTCACCTGCTCTTTATACTTCTTGCCCGAGTTTGCGTGGTTACAGTCGACGATGAGCGCGGGATTGACAAGATCTCTCTTGCCATATTCCTTACACAAGTGCTCGATGTCCTCGTAGTGATAGTTGGGCAGAGATTCGCCGTGCTTGTTCACGTATCCACGCAATATCGCGTGGGCGTAAGGATTTCCCGACGATTTGACCTCCCAGCCGCGGTAGAGGAAGGTGTGGGGGTGCTGTGCCGCCATTATCGAGTTTAGCATAACCGAAATGTCACCGCCCGTGGGATTTTTCATTCCAACGGGGATCTCGATTCCACTCGACACAAGTCTGTGCTGCTGATTTTCAACCGAACGCGCACCGATAGCGACGTAGGAAAGCAGGTCGTAAAGATACTGATAGTTCTCGGGGTAGAGCATCTCGTCGGCGGTGAACATTCCCGTCTGCTCAATAACTCTCTTGTGGAGATGTCTGATCGCGATTATGCCCGCAAGCATATCCGAATCCTTATTGGGATCGGGCTGGTGGAGCATTCCCTTATATCCGTCGCCCGTGGTTCTCGGCTTATTGGTATAGACTCGGGGGATGATGACTATCTTATCCGACACCTTTTCGCTGACGCGTGAAAGGCGAGTAACGTAGTCCATTACCGAGTCCTCGTTATCTGCCGAGCAAGGACCGATAACGAGCAGCTTTTTGCTCGATTCTCCGCTGAAGATCTTGGCGACCTCGCGGTCAAATTCTATTTTTTTCTTTGCACACTCGGCGCTGAGGGGATATTGCTCTCTTATCTCCTTGGGCAGAGGCAGCTTTCTTACAAATTCCATAATTTTCTCCAAAAATTACAATGTGTGTTTGACGTCAAACACTCATCTATTATAATCACGTATTGTAGCACCAATATATGAACTGCGTGTTAATGTGATAAGCTAAATTGCAAAAAACATCGAAATCCGCCGCCGCGCGGGAAAAACATAGCGTGATATTAAAAAAATGCAGTGCTCGTACGTATTGACATTCGAGATGATTTGTGATAAAATCTACTTATAGTACTTACGAAAGGAAGTCAAAAAATGATATACAAGCACATAAACCACGTCGAACAGTTCCCTGATGCCAGAATTGAGGCGTATATTCACGATTATCACGACGAGCTCACCATTGGAAAAAGAAAGGCAATAGTCGTCTGTCCCGGAGGCGGATACGGATTTCTGTCGGAGAGAGAGGCCGAGCCGATAGCCCTGCAGTATTTTGCGGCGGGACTTAACGTTTTCGTTCTCCGCTATTCTATCCTTCAGAATGCGGCAAACAATTATTCTCCTCTCATCGAGGCTTGTCTTGCGATCAAATACATTCGTGAGCACTGCGACGAGCTTTACGTCGACCCCAAGTACGTTTCTATAATCGGATTTTCCGCGGGTGGTCATCTTGCCGCTTGGACGGGCTGTGCTTGGCATTCTCCCGAGGTCGCGGCTCATCTTGGCGGCGCCGATCCCGAGATCTGCAAGCCTACCTCAACCATTCTCTGCTATGCCGTGCTGACCAGCGATGCAAAATACAGGCACACGGGAACTATGTGGGTGCTCAACGGTATGCCGACCGAGTCCGACGTTTTCCCCAAGGACGAGAACGGAATGGTGCTTGACGAGGAGGGTATGTCCCGTTTTTCACCCGAAAGCATGGTGGACGAAAGGACCTCCCCCGCGTTTCTCTGGCACACTGTGCAGGATGATTGCGTAAACGTTCAAAATTCCCTGATCTATTCAAGCAAGCTTCACCAATATAAGATACCTTTTGAAATGCATATTTACAACAACGGTCCTCACGGCATGTCCCTTTGCAACAAGGAGACCTGGTCTCAAAGAGACGACCTTGTCGATCCCTATGCTGCAGATTGGCTTCGTATGTCTATCAACTGGCTGCTTGAATGTCCCTTTGAAAAGAAATAAAACAGAACACCACGCGGAAAAATCCGCGCGGTGATTTTTTATTATTCTTCTATTTTTGCCTTTTGGGTCAGGACGGAACGGAAGAATTCGCTATCGAATTTTGCCTTTCGGTCGTACGCATAGAAGCCGTTCTGCTCCTGCTCGACGTCGGTGAGCTGAGTATAGCAAAGTCCGCCCATCTTCGAGTTAAAGAGCAAAGCCTCGGTAAGACCCTTGAAGCGAGCCTTGAACTCCTCCTCGGTTTCGGGCGGCAGACCGTAGCCCCAACCGTCCGGCACGCCGTTCTCAAACCAGAAGATACCGCCGTATTCGCTGACAAAGGTAGGAGTCGACCAATAATCGTGCTCCTTGTCGTTGTATACGTAGTGGATATTATACTGCTCGCCCCTTTCAAGAACGTCGAACTTCGCCTTGAATTTCTCGGGATCCTGCTCGTAATCGTGGCAATCCATTATATCGGTGACGCCCGGATAATGATACCAGCCCGACGCGTCGATATACATACGGGTGTTATCGTACGCTCTCGTCAGCGCGGCAAGCTTTTCGGAGAAGCGGCGATCAAACTGGTCGGAAAGCGGAGTTTCGTTAAGAGGACACCATCCGATAATGGCGGGATGGTTGAAGTCACGCTCGATGACCTCCTGCCATTCCATCAAGAAGTCGGAGAACGGGAAATCTCCAACGTGCGTCATACCCCAGTTGGCGTGCTCGCCCCAAACGATATAGCCGCGTCTGTCACAATGCTCAAGGAAAAGCGGCTCGAAGACCTTTTCGTGAAGTCTTGCTCCGTTGAAGCCGAGCGCCATCGACATATCGACGTCGTTTTTCAGTACATCAAGCGTGGGAGCTGTGTAGATTCCGTCGGGATAGAAGCCCTGATCGAGAATAAGGCGCTGGAATACCGCCTTGCCGTTGAGGTACATGATTCCGTCTCTGCTCTCGACCTCGCGCATGCCGAAATACGAGGTGACCTTATCGTCGCCGAGAGTCAGCTCGATATCGTAAAGTCTTCCCTCTCCGACCTCCCAGAGATGAAGCTCGTCGAGCTTGATCTCAAGCCTTGCAACGTGATTTTTAACGGGCGCGCTTGCCTCTCCCATAAATTTACCGTTGTAGCTTACACTTGCGTGAACCACTCTGCCGCTTGCGACTCCGTTCGAGTACACCTCGGCGAAAAGGGTCTGCTTTTCAAGGCAGGGGTAATATTTCATATTCGAAATTCTGATCTTGGGAACGGATTCGAGCCATACGGTCTGCCAGATGCCCGTGGTACGCGTATACAAGCAACCGAAGGACTCGTGTCTGAAGCTTTGCTTGCCCGTGGGCTGTCTTTCGTCGCGGGTATCGTCCTCGGCGCGAATGACAATAGTATTCTCTCCGCTTGTGAGCGCATCGGTTATTACGAATGAGAAGCTGACGTATCCGCCGCGGTGGTTGCCGATATGCTGACCGTTTACCCAGACGTCCGTATTATAATCGCAGGCGCCGATATTGAGAACGACATCCTTATTCTCATCAAGCCAACCGTCAGGCAGGGTGATCTGCTTTTTATACCAGACCGCAGCACAAAAATCCTTGTCGCCGATGCCCGAAAGCTCACTTTCGCGGCAGAAAGGAACTATGATCTTTTCGTCGAAGCCCTCGCCTGTAAAGAGCTTCCTGTCCATACCGGACTTCGATTTGTCGGTTGAATAATCCCATTCGCCGTTGAGGTTTATCCACTCGGCGCGCTTCATCTGGGGGCGCGGATATTCAGGACGCGGAATACTGTTATTGAGCATAGTTGTTACTCCTTTGTCTGTTTATTTTCTGCTAATTTTATTGTATCACAGTCACTTGGATTTGTCAATAAAATCGAGGCTTTTTCTTTTGCACACTCTTATGGGAATAAAAATAAAAGTGAGAGGAAAAGCTATACCTCTCACTTTTGCATTTTTAAAACTGTTTTCTGACTATTTCCAGCGCGGCGCGGATCTCCACTGCCGAGTATCCCATTCGGGATAAGGACGCGCACATAAGCTCCCTTTCGTGTCTGTCCTCGGGGATGCTTCCGAATTTGCGCTTGATCAATGCGGCGCAATTCTCCGTAAAATTCACCGTGGCAAGAAATTTTCTTGCTTCTCCGAGCGAATCCTCGTCAAAGCCCTCCTCGCGAAGCTTCATCAGAACACGAGATCTTCCCCACTTTTTATCGACACAAAGCTGTGCGCGGCGCAGGGCTATCTGTCCCTCATCTACGAATCCGCGAGACTTGACCGAGGCTATTGCATCAGATGCGATATCCTTGGAAAAGCCTTTTTGTATCAGCTTTTTTCGAAGTGTGGAGAGCGAGGACGGAGTGTACGCAAAGGACGAGCACGCCGAAAAGTACGCTCGCGCAACCTCTGACCAATATTCAAGCTCGGGCATAGCCTCCGCGTCAAGCATGCCGACCGACAGATTCATTTCTCGAAAATGCTCGGTCAGGAGTACCATTTCGGTCTCATCGCTGCCCGACGGGTTACTGACAGATATTGTGAGAATCACTCTTTCGTCGCCCGACGGCTTTGCCGAAAGCAAGCAGATGCCGTATTGGTCGGCACTCTCGGAAGCGCCGCCATTGACGGCGGGAGTGCCGTGCGCCCTTAAAAACTCGTTTATATCTCTACCGAAGTTGAGCTTATCACTCATCGTCTTCCATCGTGCGAATGTCGAAATCGTCCTCGTCGTTATCGAGCTCGAATTCCTCTTCGTTGATAACTCCGCCTGCGTTCAATTCCCTTACCTTTGCCTCGATCTCGGCACAGAATTCGGGGTTATCCTCAAGGAGCTTCTTGACGTTTTCCTTGCCCTGCGCGAGTCTGTTGCCGTCGTAGGAGAACCAGGATCCGCTCTTCTTGATCACGTCAAGCATAATAGCAAAGTCAAGGACCTCGCCAACTCTCGAGATTCCCTTACCGTAAAGGATATCGAACTCAGCTACGCGGAAAGGAGGAGCGACCTTATTTTTAACGATCTTACACTTGACTCTGTTTCCGTAGATATCGGTGCCGTTCTTGAGCTGCTCGGTCTTTCTGATGTCAATTCTGACCGACGCGTAGAACTTGAGTGCGCGGCCTCCAGTGGTGGTCTCGGGGTTTCCGTAAATAACGCCGACTTTCTCACGAAGCTGGTTGATGAACACGACCACGCAGTTGCTCTTGGAAATTACCGCCGCGAGCTTTCTCATTGCCTGCGACATAAGGCGAGCCTGCACGCCGACGTTGGACTGACCCATATCGCCGTCGATCTCCTGCTTGGGAACGAGCGCGGCTACCGAGTCGACTACGACCACGTCGATAGCCCCCGAGCGCACGAGCGACTCGGTGATAGAGAGCGCGTCCTCACCGCAATCGGGCTGGGAAACGAGCAGATTTGCGATATCAACACCGAGAGCCTTGGCATAAATAGGATCGAGCGCGTGCTCCGCGTCGATAAACGCGGCCTCTCCGCCCGCCTTTTGAACCTCTGCGATTATATGCAGAGCCACGGTAGTCTTACCCGAGGATTCAGGGCCAAAGATCTCGATTATTCTTCCTCTCGGAACTCCGCCGATGCCGAGCGCGAGGTCAAGGGAAAGTGATCCCGTAGACACTGCCTGTACCTCCATGTGAGTGTTCTCGCCGAGCTTCATAATTGCGCCTGCGCCGAATTCACGCTCGATCTGAGCCATAGCGGTGCTCAGCGCTCTTTTTTTATCTTCCTTATCCTGAATTTCGCTTACCTTGGGAAGTGCTTTTTTTGTTGCCATAATAATTCTCTCCTTTTTGGGATCTGTATTCGTATGTTATCTTATGGAACTATTATACACCGCGAGGAAGTACTTGTCAAGAGGTTTTTGAATATTTTTTTCTTAAATCGGAAAAAATTTGTTTATTGCATCGCCATTTCGAGATTTCGCAACGAGTGTTTTGTTCCGAGTTGGGAATTATTTTTGAGACCGCAGGTGCAGACGATATTTGAAAAAAGTTTATAAAAGGAAAAACACAAAAACGCGAGTTTCCTCGCGCTTTTGTGTTTTTTAATATATTATTCAGCCACGGGAACGATTACATCAATCTCAATAAGGTAAACAACACCATCTGTGTCAACGATGTTAACAGAGTAAACAACCGTAACGGTCTGGCCTGCATACTCACTAAGATCAATAAGCCCCGAACCGTCATTGAGAAATCTATGGGGAACGGTTTTCTCGTCGTAACCCGAGGCATCAATAAGGTGGTTCCAAACAGCCTCATCAGCAGGATTAAGACTGAGGTCAACGGTTTTAAGCGTTCTACCTTCCGTATCGTATACGTTGCAAACAAAGTTTTCAACGTCGTGTCCGTCAACACCGATCCATCCGCCTGCAAGCTGAACGCAGCTAGCTGTTACAACGGTGTATGGACCGATAGTAGTACCGATGATACTGCCAGTAGCTCCAGAAAGGGTATGGGTGTCATCTCCGCTTGCATCATTTCCAAGCTCACCATCCAAATCAGCAATGAACTGATCGACTCTGCAGAGCCAATTTCCTCTAAATAGCGATCCGTCGCTTCCAACTATCGGGATGCCTTCATTATAACCTATGCTGATACGGTTCCATTCCCTTATAGTTCCGTTGTAATAAATTCCTGTCAGACTGTCACAATCACTGAACACATAAGAGCCAATGCTCTTAACACTTGCAGGGATAGTTATACTAGTCAAACTGCGGCAACCGGAGAACGCATAAGAACCAATGCTCGTGACGCTATCGGGAATAGTTATACTCGTCAGACTAGCGCAATCTTCGAACGCATGAGAACCAATGCTCGTAACGCTATCGGGAATAGTTATGCTCGTCAAACCGTTGCAACCGACGAACGCATAATCGCCTATGCTCGTTACACTGTCGGGGATAACAAGGTCGGTTACAAGCTCTCCGTTCAAATAGAGATTATTTGCATAGTATAACGGATTACTATCGTAACTTGCATATTTTATATTACACCATGCCGCTATATCGCTTATATACACGCTCGTCAGACTATTACAACCCTTGAACACAGAATAGCCAATGTCGGTAACGCTATCGGGAATAGTTATGCTCGTAAGACTACTGCAGCCTTCGAACATAGCCTCGCCAATGTCGGTAACGCTATCGGGGATAGTTATGCTCGTCAGACTGCTACAATTATAGAACGCATTATCGCCAATACTAGTGACGCTATCGGGGATAGAAATAGATTTCAGCGAAGTACAGCCACTGAACGTCTGCTTGCCGATAGACATAACTCCGCTGCCCAAATATACTCTTTCGATATATTTGTTATTGGCAAAAGCCGCATCTGCAACGGGCATATTTATATAAAGAGTCGTATCGGTACAGCTGCCTATATCCGTTACGGTGCCGTTTATCACGGTGAGCCCCTCGGAGGTCTTGGGGGAGTAGACCGTTTTATAGGTCTCGTACTGCGTGCCGTTGTATGTATAGGTCGCGACCAGCGTGAATTCCTTATCAAAGGGCAGGTCTGCGATGCGGTCGGCAGTCACGTCGAGGTCGGCGATCTTGTTTTCTCCGTCGTAGAGCGCGAGAGCGTCAAGAGTTTGATTGCCCGTGTAGCTTTCGTGCCAGGTGATATCAAAGCAAACGTCTGCGCCGTCAAGATAGGAGTCGCCGATGCTGACGAGCGCTTGCGTAGTAAATTCTTCCTCGTAGATCACGTGGATACACTTGCCTTCTCCGTCTATAGCATCGTAAACTCCGATTATCGCATAACGGTAGGTCGTATCGGGATCAAGACCCGTGAAGCTTATCGGGGTCTTATCCTTGGAGCTGATGATCTTCTTCTCCACTATCGTGTCGTTATTACAGATCACTGCGAAATAGTCTTCACCCGAGGTGTTGACAAGATTCTTTTCGTCGTTAAGAGAGGTGTTGAAGCTGATATCCGAAATGCCAATGCTTACGTCGGTGACCTCTGCTGTGGGTGCGTCGGGAGTTATCGCAACGCTGACAGTTTTATCACCCTCCATAAGCACGTCTTTGATCTTCGTACCCTCTACGTACTTGATAGCGTCGATGGTGTACTCAACTACTCCCTCGGCGTCGCCGACGTTGATCTTGAGCACGAGGTTTTCAAGGTCGGAGCCCTCCTCGAACATATACGAGGAGTATTTGACTCCGTTGAGTGTGAACGAAAGGATCTCAAACTCTCCGGGGTTATTTACGTGAACGGTTATGTAGATATCCTCGTTGGGC
>JAZSGD010000141.1:0-2499 GCA_045532555.1 Eubacteriales bacterium
GATCTTGCGGTCTGTCTCCTTCATTCCGTCGTGACCGAGAATCGAAATGTTGCGAATCGTATTCTCCACGCCCTTGCTCACAAGACCGTCGCCGCCGTAGAATTGACAGCCCTCCGAGAACATCTCAAAGCCCATAATGCCGGCATCGACCGCCATAGCGATCTTTGCCGCACAGCTCGCCTTCGCACCGTCGCAAACGATACCGCTTGAAATAGCAAGAGCGTTAACGAGAGTATGATTTATCGCGCGAAGATCACGCGTAATCAGATACGCGATTCCCGCTCCTGCGCCTGCGCCCGCGCTGACCGCGCCGCAGTAAGCCGATAATCTTCCGATTCCACTCTTGAGGTGAAGCGTGACCAGATTAGATAAGGTCAAAGCGCGCAACAGCTCCTCGCGGCTCTTTTCGTGATATTCCGCATAAGCGATAACGGGCAAGCTCGCCGTCATTCCCTGATTACCGCTTCCCGAGTTAATAACGACAGGCATATCGCAGCCGCTCATTCTCGCATCCGAGCCTGCCGCCGCATAAGCCTTTGCGCGAGTGCGGATACTGTCGTCGCGCTTCATCAGAAGCTGACCGATCCGTGCCCCGTAATTGTTCGTCAAACCCTCGCGGGATATTGCGGTATTGTAATCTATCTGTCTCTGCAGAATAGCCTCAACGTCGGCGATATCAACAGTCTCGGCAAAATCGAAAATATCCGCCACACAAAGCAGACTGTGATCGGGCTTCTCCTCATCCTCGCAAAATCTTTCTCTTTCCAAGAACACACACTTGCCGTTGTTGATTATTTCCGTGATGTTCGTGTGCTCGTCCTCAACGTGCACAGACACCGAGCACTCTCCCTTAGTGACCGTTATGACAAGATCGAGTAGGTGTGTACTGTCAAGCGGCGAGACCTTGATATCAAAGTCCTTCATTCTCTCGGCAAGAGAGCACTCCTGCTCCGCCGTCACCGAGGAGATCACCTCAAGCTGCTTGTCCGCATCACCGAACAAAATACCGACCGCCGCGGCCGCTTCAAGACCGCGCAAGCCGTTAGTATGAGGCACAATAACACTTTTTACGTTCTTTATAATGTTGCCACTCGCCTGAATATGCACGCGCTCGGGCAATTCACCCAAGACTTCCCTCGCTTTAGCCGCACAAAAAGCGACCGCGATCGGCTCGGTGCAACCCATAGCAGGCACAAGCTCACGATTAAGAATTCCAACATAATTTTGATATAATATCGATGTTTTTTCCATAAAATATCCTTTTGCATCTTTATTATGTCAATTATACTAAAATCCGAGCACTTTGTCAAGAATTTGATATAAAGATTCTTTTGACCAAATATAAAAAACATAAATAATTTGTTTTACTTATCTACATTCGCATTCAAACAAATATTTCCTTTTACATATAGTTTGATGTAACATTTTTCGCAAAGTTGTCCTGCACCCTCACTGTAATAATTTCTTTCATTTATAGGTACATCGTAACTGTACTTGGTTTCTTTACCGCATACTACACACTTTTCTAAATAACAATACTGTTCATCCGTTTTTGTCATATTCACCGTTTCCCTCACAATGTTATTTTAATCTGTAAGCCTGACTTTGCTTACCCTATAATTATACTCTATATATAGACAATTGTCAATACTTGGAGTATAAATTATAATTAAATTAATAACAAGCAAAGGAGCATAACAATGATAACCTACAAGCCGCTTTATGAGACTATGAAGAAAAAAGGCATAACGACATACAAGCTTATAAACGACTTTGGAATCAGTCGAAGCCTTATTGACCGATTGAAACACAATAAACCCATAACCACGGTGACCCTCAACGATCTCTGCATAATTCTTGACTGTAAAGTTGAGGAAATTTTAAAATACGAAAGAGACATATAATATTAAAAAAACCGGCGCAGATCGCGCCTATTTTTTATTAATATTACTTCAAAGCTGTCTTATCCTTCTGAATAACGTCATGCGCGCCGCCCTCAACGATACTCGTCGCAGAAACGAGAGTGAGGGTTGCCTTTTCCTGAAGCTCGGGAATAGTCAAAGCGCCGCAGTTGCACATCGTGGACTTGACCTTTGCAAGCGTCATAGCAACGTTGTCCTTGAGACTTCCCGCGTAAGGAACGTAGGAATCAACGCCCTCCTCAAAGGAAAGCTTCTTGTCGCCGCCGAGGTCGTATCTCTGCCAGTTACGAGCACGAGCCGAGCCCTCGCCCCAGTATTCCTTATAGTAAGTGCCGCCAATGCTTACCTTGTTTGTGGGCGACTCATCAAAGCGTGCAAAATATCTGCCCAGCATAACGAAGTCAGCACCCATAGCAAGCGCAAGAGTAATGTGATGATCGTAAACGATACCGCCGTCCGAGCAAACGGGCACGTAAACACCTGTTTCCTCGAAATATCTGTCTCTTTCAGCACAGACCTCAATAAGAGCAGTAGCCTGACCGCGACCGATACCCTTGGTCTCACGGGTAATACAGAT
>JAZSGD010000050.1:0-1969 GCA_045532555.1 Eubacteriales bacterium
TCGCTTGGTCTTGACCTTAAGCGCGAAGAGGAGTAAGAAATTTAGATTAATTAAGCAGAAGGAGGGAATTAGAAATGCCCGGAACCAGAAAACTTGGCAGACCTACCGCTCACAGAAAAGCTATGCTTCGCGGAATGGTTACCCTGCTGCTTGAGAACGGACAGGTTGAGACCACTCTCACCAGAGCTAAAGAAGTTCGTTCCATCGCAGAAAAAATGATTACACTTGGCAAGAAGAACACGCTTGCTAGCCGCAGAGCTGCTCTTGCATACATCACTAAGGAAGACGTTGTAACTAAGTTGTTCAGCGAGATCGCTCCTAAGTATGCAGAAAGACAGGGCGGTTATACTCAGATATTCAAGATCGGCGCTCGCCGCGGCGATGCTGCTGAAATGGCTATCGTTCGTCTTATCGACGAGGAAGCTAAGGCAGAGTAATCTGAATATATGTTTTGGGGAGAGTTATCTTTGATGAGAAACTCTCCCCTTGTTCAAATTTTTATGGGTTTTGATCTGAAAGGAGGTTTTGATGATGGAAGACGGCAGAAAAAAGCTGATACGGCAATTTCTTTTGATGAACGCAGGGGCTGTGGCGGTCGCCGCAGGCTTTGTGTTGATCGCTTTTTTGGATTTGCCGATATTTGACTGCGTTTGTTATAGATTCTTTCATCTTTACTGTCCTTTATGCGGCGGAACGAGGGCAATTTTCGCTCTGCTTGAGCTTGATGTCATTGGCGCGCTGAGATATAACTCGTTTATATTTTATCTTGCATTTGCGGCTGTTGCTTATGACGTTAAGGTGGGTGTCGGGGCATTTCACGGCAGAGCTGATGCTTTTGCTATGCCAAAGTGGCTGATATGGCTTACTGCGGTATTGTTTGTGCTGTTTTTCGTCGGTCGAAACCTTATGATGATCGCGTGGGGAATTGACCCAATAGGCGATCTGGTTGGATATTGGAGATAGCTGTCTGAATGGCTTGTCCGTGGGCTTTTGCTCGTTGGACGAGCCCTTTTTATTTTTGTGCAAATTGTTTACGTAGCGTTTTGTTTTGGACAAAAATTTTTCTGTGTACGCTTCGGAAAAACAGTTGACAAAGGCTCAAAAAAGTGTTATTCTATAAAAGTAGTTAGATCGTTTTTTGAAAATATTACTTCGCCAAGGAGACGGTTTTATGAAACAGGAATTTTATGATTACGACATATATCCCAAGGTGTTTTTAGGAGACCGTGAGGCCACCGTTACTATACAGCCTTTGGGTGTCAATTCTGCGTTCTCTGTGGAGAAAACATACACTGTTGAGGCGCATAAGGTTGATCAGTCTCATATTGCCAGATATCCCGAGCGCAGTGGAAGAACGACTCTGAACTGTACTCCCGATGCAGACGGTTGCCTTCGCGTAACCTCTTATTTTGAAGGCGAGGGCGAGTATAGCATAACTGTTCTTGATGGGGAGCGATTTGTCGTTTCCTTGTCGGTCTATTGTCTGCACGAAGATATGGCGGGTCGCATACCCTTAAGGGGAGACCTGCATTTGCATACTTGTCGCTCCGACGGACACGATGATCCTGTTAACGTGGTTGCAAATTACCGCGGACACGGATATGATTTTACCGTTATTTCCGATCATTTCCGCTATTATCCCTCGCTTGAGGCTATCCGCCGCTACGGGGATATCAGCGACGTCGCGATAATTCCCGGCGAGGAGGTGCACTTGCCTTTTAACGACGTGCATTACGTCAATTTTGGCGGAACCTACAGTATTAACGCGCTGGTGTCGGGCAATCTTAATGAAGAGAAGGCGGGGGACGATATTGCGTGGCGCAGTCTTGACGGAAACGCTCCCGATCCCATATCGCAAGAGGAGTTCAAGGCGATTATTGAGGAGCGCGCCAAGAGCGTGCCGCTTGAGCACGAGAGTGAACGAATCAGCTACGCAGTCCTTGAGTGGATATACGAGCACATGCAGAAA
>JAZSGD010000232.1:0-3901 GCA_045532555.1 Eubacteriales bacterium
TCATCTGCCAATTCATCAAACAAACAGTCAAGCGGTGAAGGTCTGTTATCGTCCTCATCTTCGATTGCACCCGCACGAAGCATCTCCATTACCATAGCGAAGTTCTGCTCGTCAGGGGGTGCTTCATAATGCAGATAGAAAACGAGAGCCAACAAAAGCATAGATGCTGCCGTGTCCCAAAAGGGATCGTTGCTTTGAGAACCCTTCGGTGTGGTACTCTTGAAAAGGTTGGTTACAAGTCTTTGAATATCGTTGTCGTTCTGCAAGTAAACAAAGGGGTTATAGCAATGGCTTTTCTCCATTGAGATAAGGTCAAGGACTTTAATCTCATAACCCTTTGCTTCAAGCAGTTTACCGACATCTCGGACAATTTCGCCTTTCGGATCGAGAATCACAAAGGAAGTGTTAGCCTGCATCAAATTCGGTTTACAGTAGAAACGGGTTTTACCTGCACCCGAACCACCACATACAAGCGTATTAAGATTTCGTCTGTGCTTCTTGGCGTTAATACCGATAGAAACATTCTGAGTCATCAGCTTGTTTTCGCTCTTAGGTGCTTGGTAGTATTTCTTGTTGACGGCTTTAGCATCGCCCCATTTTGCCGAGCCGTGTTCTTCTCGCCGTCTGTAATTCCTGCGTGTTGAGAAGTAGATACCGATACCGAACCCATAGCACAAAAGCAAAACGAGGACAGTTTTTAGGCTGTCCTCGCAAAGCTCTATTTGAAACGGGTTATTGAATACTGTCAAGAGTTTCGGCAGTATCTCCGGTAATCCACCGCCGACTGACGGTGCTATCAACAACGCAAGCCAAACAACGGGGATAATTCCGATGACGGAAAGAATGATAGCAGTCTGCTTATCATCTTGCTTCACGGCGTTTATCCTTTTCCTTTTCGATTACTGTGAACTTCTTTTTAGGGGCGTGACCTACCTTAACGATAAGCTCATCAACAGCATCCGTTGTCTTGCCCTCATTCATAAGGTCTTTACGCTTCTCATTGAGAGAGTCGATAACGATGCCGTGTTCATAGTCGTCCAAAGCAACGAAGTGTTGTCTTTCTTTCATTGTCGCTACCTCCGTTTATCGTGCCTGCTCTTTGGAGCGTTCCTGCTTCTGTCGGTAGATTTCCTCAGACACACGGGAATGAATTTCATTCATAGCCGTGCGAGTCTTGGAGAGTTCGGCACGAATTTCCTTCGGCTCTTTGTTCTTCCAATCTTCGGGAATACGCTCAATGGCGAAGTTCTTGGTGTCAACACCGTACTTCTTGCAGAGCATATAGCCGACACACATAGCCTGATAACCCATATCTCTGCGACTGTAAGCATCGCTATTGATAGAAAGCTGTGCGTGGCCGAGTTCTTGTGCTACGCACTGACAGAGAGCAACGCTATCTCTAATATCTTTCTTGACAAAGAGTGTTTGCTTCTCATTATCGTAGAACGCTCCCATATTCGGGTGCGGAAGTTCGTTTGCCACTTCCACATTGACGGGAGAGGTGTCGATCATTACCGCAACGAGAGCCTGCGGATCTCGGTTGACGGAAGGTGCAGGTGACTGTTTGCCTTTGGTCTGCGAAACGTCAAAGACCTTTTTGACATTGTAGGAAATTCCGGTCGAGCCGTCATCCCTCGCATACTCAACGGGTTCAAGAATAGAAATACTCTTTGCACCCTTGTTGATAGAAACCTTTTCTTCCGCCCAATCGTTGAAGTCCTTGAGCTGAGTTGCCTGCGGATACTGATTGTAAATAAGCAGAGCGTTTGCGGCAGAGTAACGGTCAAGTCTTGCCTGAGTGTCAAGGAACGCTCGGAACTTTTCGCCGTCCTGAACAACAGAAGTCGCCGTATCATCAATCATCTGATACACGGCTTCCTTTTCTGCCTGCTTCTTTTCTTTCCACTCATCAGGGGAAAGCTGCGGCTGTTTGTAGCCGCCCTTTTGGGGTTTGAAGTTATTAGTCATCTTTCATTACCTCGCTTTGTTCTTGTTTTTGTTTTTCTTTTTCGGGGGTTGCTTGTGGGTGGTTTGATTGTTGCGGTTTTGGGACTTGGGTTTATCGTTGGACTTGTCAAGATCGACCGCACCTGCTTCCTTGTCCTTTGCAGCTTCAGCCTTGTATCTGTCAAGTTTCTCACGGACAGAAGGGCGTTCCTCTGCGGACTTGGCTTTACCCTTATCAGTGTGCATATCTACCTCTTTGGAGCTTCGCCTTGACTGAGGGTTTTTGTCGGTCTTGGCGACTTGGGGGTTTTCGTTGCTTGCTCCATCTTTTTGAATTGGTTTGCCCATTGCTTCTTCAACGATCCTTTCGCCTTTGGACTTGGTGGGTACTTCATTGGCGACTTCCTCTCGCTCTGCCATACTCTTTTCAGCTTCGGCAACGATGGAAGCCTTATCAACCTTGCCAAGTTCAAAGCGGTCGAAGATACGTTGAATTTTAGAAGCATCTTCTGCTCTTGCAATAATATCGACAGGAGCATTTTCATCCTTGCTAAACTTATCCCTCAACACACAGTAAAGTACGCCGTACTTCTTAGCCTGCTCGGTAAACTTCTTCAAATCTTTCTGTGGCACAGAAAAGACTTTAAGTTCCTTACCGGACTTGAGCATATTTGTCAGTCGTGCTTTACCTTTGGTTTTCTGTTCCTGCTTGAGTACAGAAACAAGAAGAACGGTCAGCTCTTTCGCCGCCGTTCCCGTTAGTTTCGCTGCTACTTCAAATCCTTCAAGCGAAAGCCTTACGATTTGTTCAGCAGCATCACCGCTGTTGTACATAACTTCGGTTCTCCTTTCCTTTGAGTTTTTCTTCCTCTGTAAGTACCTTCTCTAAATTCTCCTGCATAACACCGGAGCGTTCAGCGATAGCATCACAGAGTCGAACATCCTTACGGAGTTCTGAAAGCCTTTCGGATATGGCTGAGATCTTCAGCTTAGCCGTTGACAGCGAATCATCATCAATATTTACTTTTCGTATTTCGTTTCGGAGATGTGTTCTGTAGGCAGTCAGCGTTTTGATTTCTTCCATAGCCTTAGACTTATATAAGAAAAGTTGCTCAGTCGTTGAGATGTTCTCTCTACCGAGCAACCTTACTTGTGCGGATAGCTGATCGACCTTATATAAATCTTCACGGAGAAGATAATGCAGTCGAGCAGGATTTTGTTTTTTGTAGTTCGGCAGATAGCCGAGCTTATAACAGTAGTGAAGATACAGACCGTACAGACCGCCTTTCTTTCGTATGCGATGCTCCCGTGTTGCAAGACGGTACTGACGGGGTTGATAGGTCGGTTTCTGATACGGCTCTAAATCAACCTTGTCACGGTTCTCCTTGATACGCTCCTTAATACGGTCGTTGGTGTAGTCCTCACCGAGCCTATACAGTCGGATAGGTTTCTGCCAACCTTTCGGCACGACCGTCCAATACTTCAAGCTCTCGCTGAGCTGATACTTGTATCCCATTTGGTCAAGCACATACTCAAACTCTTTCATAGTTCGGCTCTTACTGATAGCATCATCAATAGCCGAGCGTGTTCTGTCGTATCGGTCGGGCATACCCGCCTTACGCAACTGATAGTAATAGGAATTGGAATTACCTCTGACGGGGTTAGGGATATAATGAAGCTCATACTTCTTGCAAAGCTCGTCTGCAATATGCCTGAACTTGAACCAAGCCTTTTCTTCATTGGCTAACCGCTTGCCGTCCACGAAGGACACGGAGTTTACAACGAAGTGACAATGCAGGTGCTTTGTGTTCAGGTGGGTTGTAACCACGACCTGAAATCTTTTACCCCATACCGTTTGTGCAAATTCCATTCCGATCTTCTGAGCAAGTTCAGGGGAGATATTCTGTTCCTTAAAACTGAGATACCCGTGATAGGCTTGTATGCCGTCAGGTTT
>JAZSGD010000339.1:0-3426 GCA_045532555.1 Eubacteriales bacterium
AGCTCTTGTGGACGGAGGCAGTGCCTTTACGATCGAGTTTATACTGTATGACGGAACGGTTAGATCGCTATACTTTAACAACGGAAATTACCACAATAATTGGCAATATTTTGAGCTTTTATCTGTTCCAACGTTTAAAGAGGATGATAAAACTTGGACTTCTTGTGGGTTCGTTAGTTATAGCGGTGTGGGAACCGTTTGCTCATACGTGCCTGAGATGTCGTTTTATAACCCTACGCCAATTTGTCAGATTCCGCTTGACGAACTGGAGTTTCAATATGATGTTGATGTCGATCTTGCAGAGATTGAGCCTTACAATTTATTGGTGCAGACCGATTTTGGTGATCTTACCTTTATCACTCCCGATATTTTTTATATAGACGGAGGCGTGTGCTGTGTACTCGTAGATAAAGACCTTGACGAATTGATCTCTGAATATTCAGATAACTACGACGAATATTATCGTACGGTTTTGATAGAAGCCTTTTGGAAGAAAAATCCCGATGCAGAATTTGTTTCAATCAGAAATTGTTATGGGAAATTTGAAAGCGGCGCAATAGTAGCTATGATAGATTCCGGAGGTTATACCGAGGCATTATGGCAAGAAATCATTGATGACGTCGTGATACAATATGCCGACGGAAACCGTATAATTGTTTTCTATAATAATGAGTTCTACACCTTAACGGAGGCGTATGATCAGGGATATATTACCGCAGACGAGCTGAACGTAATTGCCGACCTGCACAACTATTAATTCAAAAAGCAATTATGCCCCGACAGCTGTCGGGGCATAATTGTTATTCAAGTTCTTCGAATATTGATCTGATCTGATTTTCTGCTTCGTCGGAGCGGAGCTTATCTGCGGCGTAAGCTTTACGGAGCAGATCGTGAGGGATATAGTTATCGTATTTTTCAAAGACGGGGATCTCGCCGTTTTCGACGAGAGCATCGCAGTTTATGCCGTCGCGCTCGACACCGTCGAGCAGTCTTGAAATAAAGTCGATATCCGATGTTTTTTCCATTTTGAAGGTTATATAATAACAGCCCTCGAATTCTATTCCACTTATTCCGTTTGCCGAGGCATTTTTCTTTATATACTTGCGCAGGGTGCGGAAAGAGCGTGTGCCTAGCCAGGGGAAAAGACACCAGGAGTAGCCGCCGAGATGGACAAGCGAATGATTTAGCATTCCCGTATTGCGAGCGGTCTTACGTGCTTGAATAAGGCGTTTTACAGCGTTTTCTTTTAGATACGGGTAAATCGTGTCTTCCTCGAGAATTTGCTTCATACGACGCAAAATTTTGGTGTGTATCTCACCGAAGTCGCCCGGCCAAGATATCTCCATTTTGCCATCTACCTTCTTGACGTATATGAGCTTTCTTGTGATATCAAGCTCCTCGACCTCCCAGACTCTGCCCGCCAATGCGAAGCGGTCGCCCACGGGGGGAGGGGTGGTGATAGTTCCTATCTCGT
The DNA here is from genome assembly GCA_045532555.1 of Eubacteriales bacterium. Taxonomy (GTDB): domain Bacteria; phylum Bacillota; class Clostridia; order Oscillospirales; family CAG-272; genus SVTX01. The sequence continues at coordinate 1,475 of JAZSGD010000339.1, forward strand.
CGGAGCCGCAACGGACGGTAAAGTCTTCGCTGTCCTTGAAAACGGCGTAGAATTTAAAGCTTTTTAGGAGTCTTTCGCCCATAAGTCCGACTATAAGACCCTTTTCCTCGGTCATCTCTAAAAAATCGTTATTGAGCATCGAGACGATGAGCGTTTTGTAGTCTTCCTTGCTGACGAATCTGAAGGGCGGGAGCGAGAGGACTCTTTGGGCAAGTCTTGCCGCGGTCAGCTCACCGCAAGAGGCAAGCATTGAAAGCGTTTGATGGAAGAGCAGGCTGAAGGGCATTTTTTTGCGCGAAGGCGGCTCGATAAAGCGTTCCTCGATATAGAGCTGAATAATCGCGATACCGCGTAAAAGCTCCCAGGGGATAAGCTGGGGAAGCGGGGTATTGGGGAGCGCCTCTTCCTCGCGGAAGACCATCATCATTTCCGGAGTTTGACTGCGTCTGCCAGAGCGTCCGAGTCTTTGGAGAAAGTTCGATACGGTATTTGGTGCTTCTATTTGAACCACGCGCTCGAGCTGTCCGATGTCGATTCCAAGCTCCATTGTAACGGTGGCGCAGGTAACTGCAAATTCTTCGTCGTCACGCATTTTCATTTCGGCTTCCTCACGGAGTGATGCCGAGAGATTGCCGTGATGAATGAGAATATGACTATCCTCGTCGCCGCGAAGCCTTGCTATCTGGCGCAGGGTTGCGCAGATGTATTCGGTCTCCTCGCGGGAATTTGAGAAAACGAGAGATTTTTTATCTCTTACGCAGTCGTAGGTGTATTCATATCCGGGGTCGATGCTATAGGGCTTTGCTCCACCGATCTGCTCGTAGTTATCAGTTTGTTCGTTTTTTTGAGGAATATCCTCGGTCGGCTCGATCGAAACGGAGCTTTTCACGGTTGCGTTTGGCACGGCTTTTACGGTTTCCTGCTTTTGCTTTTCGGCTTCGGGATTCTGAATATAGAAATGCTCAAGTCCGAGTCGCCATTTGATCTTTTCCTGACTGAACGTGGGAATATCAATATCCCTGCCCGTGTCGGCAGTGAGCCATTCTGCCGCAAGGGAGGGACCTCCGATCGTTGCGGAAAGAGCTATACGGCGCGGATGGAAGCCGATCAGATGCGCTATGCGCGAGAGCAGACAGATTATCTGGTTTCCGCGATCCGCTCCCGTAAGCGTGTGTATCTCGTCGCTGACGATGAGGCGCAGGTCGCCGAACAGACGGGGGATGTCGTTGGAACGGTTGATGAGCATAGCCTCGAGTGATTCGGGGGTTATCTGTAATATGCCCTCGGGATTCTCAAGCAGCTTTTTCTTGTGCGACATTGCTACGTCACCGTGCCAATGAGTAACCTTTACGCCCGTCATATCGAGTAACTCCTCCATACGCTCAAACTGATCGTTTATAAGGCTTTTAAGAGGAGCAATATAGAGCACGCCGACGCTTGAGGGCGGATCCTCGTGGAGCAGGGAGAGAATGGGGAAGAATGCCGCCTCGGTCTTTCCGCTTGCCGTGGAGGAGGTCAGGAGAAGATTGTTGTCGGTGTCGAATATGGTCTTCGCCGCCGCGACCTGAACTGCGCGCAGAGATTCCCACGAGTGCGAATAGATATATTCCCGTATAAAGTCGGGGAAGCGTTCGAATATGAGATCTGCTTGTGTCATTGTTATCCTCCGAGTGTGTCTCTACCTTGGGGTAGTAGAGGCCTTAAAATTCAATATCGTTTGCGGTGAATTTTCTGTTTTCTTCCTTACCGGTAGGTTCTGCGGTTGGAAGATCGTCGTCATCTGATCTGTCGGTCTTGAGAGTGACGTGAGTTCCTATAATATCGTCGAATTTCGCATCGGGATTCTGCATCAGGATGTTCAGGACGGTCATATAGTCGCGGAGCATCTCTCGGGGAGTTATCATACTGTCGGCTCCTGCTCTTGATAAGCAAATATTCAAGAATTTAAGCTT
>JAZSGD010000216.1:0-2510 GCA_045532555.1 Eubacteriales bacterium
CGAGGCGTCTTGGAACGTTTATAAGCCGGGCGCGGACGAGCATTATTACGTGCATATGATGCGAAATCATCCCGACTTTATCCCCGAGCTTGCGTTTGTACTTGAAAAGGACGGCGAGATCATCGGCAACATCATGTACACGAAGGCGTGGCTTGAGGACGAGAACGGTGAGCGCAAGGAGATACTTTCCTTCGGGCCGCTTTGCATAGCACCCGAATATCAAAGACAGAAGCTCGGCAAGATTTTGATTGAGCATTCCTTTGAGGTAGCACGAAAGATGGGTTACGATGTGAACATCAACTTCGGCAATCCTGGCAACTACGTCAGCCGTGGATTTGTGAGCTGCAAAAAGAAGAACGTCAGCTTTGTGGTTGACGGTAACTTCCCAACAGCTTTGCTTGTGGCGGAGCTTGTGCCGGGCATGCTTGATGGCAAGAAGTGGATGTACATTCCTTCCACCGCCGCCGACTGCTGTGAGGACATCGCCGCTGTCGAAGCCTTTGACGCGACTTTTCCGCCCAAGGAAAAGAAGTGGATGCCGAGCCAGGAGGAGTTCTATATCTATAGACATTCTTCGGTAGTTCGTTGAACGTAAAATTAGCCTCTGAGAAGTCGAGAGATTTCTCAGAGGCTTTTTCTTATCTTTTCTTATAAATCAGAAGTTCGGGATTCTCGCCGTTTTCCTCGTAGGAGCAGACAAGCAGAAAATCAAGACCTGCGGCAATGCCGTAGCAAATCCCTGCCTCGCCCTCAAGTTGAGTGCCAAGATAGGTGGCGTGATCATCGAGGAACTTTGCCTTCTGTCCACTGGGCAGAGTGTATTCCAGATTAACGAATTCACCGGGCAGTACGTTGAGATTTTCCACCTTAGGCAGGCCCTCGATCTGCAAAAGCTGATTAAGTTCGCTTACCAACTTCATTTTGAATTCCTCAAACATTTCTTTTCCACCAAGATCGACGTATCTCTGCCAGACATCAAGCGTATATTCACCGTCGGCATAGCACCATTTGCAGTATTCCTCATTGAAATTTCCATCGGTTTCGCGGCTTGTGGTACAGTCCTCAAGCGGCATACCGCAACATTGGCACACGAGCTCTCTCGGAGAGCCGAGAAGCGTGTTGATCGACACGTCAAACAATTTGGAAAGGAGCTTGAGCGTATCTATATTCGGTATTGTTTCGCCATTCTCCCAACGGGAAACCGCCTGTCTTGTTACGAACACCTTTTCGGCAAGAGCCTCCTGCGAGAGCCCTTTTTTCGTTCTGAGTTCAAGAATAATATCCTTTGTTTCCATAAAATCACCGCCTTTGCTCGTTGTGATCATATTATACCATAATTCCGAGGACTTGACAAGCAACTCGCTGTTGCTCTTTTTCTTTGTCTATTGCAAGGCAAAATTTGACACCTGCTATCCCTGTAAAGGTATTGAGATTTTGAGGTAAAGATTGCCTCGAAGTATAAATATACCGCATCGATATTTCGCCTCAAAAGCCCTGTAAACCTATGGCTCAAACATCGCTCACAGGGTTCTAAAACAGGGGTTCAACCCCCTGTTTCAGCGGTACAAACCAGTTCCGAGGGTAAACATACCACCCCTACCCCTATATCGTCAAAAACGGGGTTTGAACCTCTCTCAATGTAGTGTAATTTTCAAGTGTCCAATGTTGACACTTGAAAAAATCGACCGAAAAGTGGGGTGGGACTTCGGGGCCCGCCCCAGAATTCAATCAGTTTTAAGGTGGGACTTTGGGGCCCACCCTATAATTATTCCTCGTCTTCGCCGATTGGCAGAAGGAAGGCCTCAGCCATGAGCTGCACTCCAAGTCGGAATCCGTAGGAGAAAGCATCGCGCTCGGTGATGCTGTGCATCTCGTTCATGCATTCCTCGAATTTCTCAAGCGTTTCCTTCTGCTTTTCCGTTAGTGTTCCGTCCAGCTCCTCGCGATTCCTGGCTACCAACTTCAGTAGTTCCTTCAACCGATTGTCACCGCGCGTGCATTGCTCGAAGGGAGAGACATTTCCGTACCAGAGCTCGTCAATCGTTTTCATCATTTCTATGCCTACCCTTCCCGATTACATCCTCAATGATCTCGGCCGCCACGAGCTTGCCGAACCATGTCATCAAGTCCTCACCTGCCGGGCATCCGTCTTTCTCAATCCTTTCAAAGGCTCGCTCCAGATATTTCTCGTCAACGCCGGGATACAGCCTCTTGAAGATATCATCCATCCTCAGCACCTCCCTTCATACAGAAACGGTGACCGCACCTCCGAGTTCTCCCTCGGCAATACAGTCACCGTTCTTTTTCATTTGTTCAATTGCTATTACGGTCTGACGGACGAGTTCCATCTTCCACGTCCGACCATCCTCGGTTCGCTCGTCAATGCCGAGTTGCAATGCCTTTGCCGTCACCGCGCTCATGATATCGTATTTCTCGCCGCGGTACAGCTCTTCAATCGTAATCTTTGCCATGCGTGTTACCGCCTTTGCTTGGTAACACACAATATACCA
>JAZSGD010000291.1:0-6821 GCA_045532555.1 Eubacteriales bacterium
CTTTCTAACGAGGAGGGAAGAATGAACACCCCCTCGACAGCAACGGGCAACTGGGCGTGGAGAATAAGCTCGCGATACAATACGGCAAAGCTCAGAGAAAAGATGCTTGACCTTGCAACCAAGACGAAGCGTAACAAATAATTGACCTAAAGGAGAAGATCTAATGAAAAAATCATTGCGTTACGTATCCCTGATCCTCGCGTTGTTAATGATAATATCGGTCGGCTTGACCGCATGCGATATGTTGGGAAACGGCGTGGAAGAAACTACAACGGCAAATCCCGAGGAAAACGCTCCCAAGGATGAATATATGCTTCCTTTGGAGGACGGATACAATCAGCTTACTTTTTATTGGACCTATAATGGAACTTACGAAAACTGCGATATGTGGATCTGGTGGGGAGACAAAGCAGGTCAAGGCTACGTTTTTCATGAATGTGAGTACGGCGCCAAGGTCGTCATCAACGTTCCCGAGGACGTAGAGCAGGTTGGATTTATAGTACGTAGAGATTGCTCCGACCCGGGCGGAAGCTCCTGGGGAAGCGCGACCAAGGATTTTGAGGAGGACAGATTTGCCACGATCGAGGGCAAGGAGACCGTCATCTATCTGAAATCGGGCGTTCAGGATCAATTCAAAAGCTATGATGGAGGAAAAACTCTCGTAATGATAAGAGGATTTAAATTAGCAGGAATGGCAGACGAGCGAAAGATCAGCTACAGCATAACGCCCGCCGCTACTATTTCGAGTTGCGATCAGGTAAAGGTGTATCAGGGAGATCGCGAGATCAAGGTAACGAGCATCTCTACCATGGGAAGACAGTCAAAGACGGGATATATCGAGGTCGATGAAAGCCTTGATCTTTCGAAATCCTATACCGTTAATATCGAAGGATACGGCGAGACGACGGTCATACCCATGGGTATCTTCGATAGCCAATATTTTGCCGACAATTATCACTATGACGGAACAGACCTTGGCGCCATCATAGATGGCGATACGACGACCTTTAAGGTCTGGGCGCCCACGGCTTCAGGGGTAGTTCTTAATCTGTTTGAGGCGGGCGACGGCGTTGATAGCTATAAGACCGTTGAGATGGTCAAGGGCGATAAGGGTGTCTGGTCGCATACCGAGGAGTGCGGTCACGGTACGTATTACACCTATACGGTAACTACCGCTGTGGGAACTCAAGAGGCGGTTGACCCGTACGCAAAGGCGGCAGGAGTCAACGGCAATCGCGGAATGGTGGTCGATCTTTCTCTTACCGATCCTGAAGGATGGGAAGACTCAAAGGCGCTTGCAGATCCTATTACAAGCTATTCCGAGGCGATAATCTGGGAGGTTCACGTAAGAGATTTCTCAAACAAGATAGAGTCTTCTCAGTATAAGGGCAAGTATCTTGCGTTTACCGAAACGGGACTTGTCAACGAACACGGTATGCCCGTAGGCGTCGACTACCTCAAGGAGCTTGGCATCACTCACGTTCATCTCCTTCCCGTATACGACTACGCGACCGTAGACGAAAGCGACCCCAATGCTCCGTTCAACTGGGGATACGACCCCAAGAATTATAACGTTCCCGAGGGAAGCTATTCCACGGACGCGTACAACGGAGAGGTCAGAATAAAAGAATTCAAGGAAATGGTAATGGCTCTCCATAACGCAGGAATCGGCGTTGTTATGGACGTAGTATATAACCACACCTACGATGCTAACAGCTCGTTTAACAGAATAGTTCCGTACTATTACTACAGATATACCGAAACGGGTGCAAACTCCTCCGCAAGCGGCTGCGGCAACGATACCGCTTCGGAAAGATATATGTACGGCAAATTCATGGTAGAATCCACTTCTTATTGGGTAGATGAATACGGACTTGACGGACTCAGATTTGACCTTATGGGTCTGCACGACGTTGAAACTATGCAAGAGGTCGAGAGTGCGGTCCACACCATTAACCCGAATGCTATCATCTACGGAGAAGGCTGGAAGATGGGCTCAACCATCGACTCAAGCCCTCAGGCAAATCAGTCCAATATAAGCAAGATAACTCCCACGGGTGATGCTATCGGCTCGGTTGCGGTCTTTAACGACGTTATGCGCGACGGATTGAAGGGAAGCGTGTTTGATAAAGCTGCACAGGGATATATCAACGGAGATGCAAACAGCTACAATCTCAAGAAGGTCATCTTCAGCATGGACGGTGCTGCTACGGGCGGCTTCGGCTGGCAGGTTGAGAATTCCATGGTCATAAACTATATGAGTGCGCACGATAACAACACGCTTTGGGATAAGCTCCTGCTTTCCAACCCCAATGCGACGGATGATGAGCGAAATAAGATGAACAATCTCGGTGCGGCGATCATTCTTATGTCAAAGGGAACTCCGTTCTGGCAGGCAGGCGAGGAAATGCTGAGAACCAAGGACGGCGATGAAAACAGTTATCAGTCGAGTGACGAAATAAACAACATTGATTGGTCAGTCCTTAAGGAAGGCAACCGTGAGTATGAAACTATGCTCTACTATAAGGGATTGATCGAGCTTCGCAAGACCTACGGTATCTTTATGAATAACGATACGGTAATAAGCTACGAGGAGCTTGGCAGCGGTGTTGCGGTAGTAACCTTTGACGACGGAAACGGCGGTAAGGCGATCGTGCTCATCAATCCTCACGCACAGGATCTCCCTTGCACCCTTGAGGGCGAGTGGAATCTTGTGGCTGACGGAGAGCGTGCGGGATCGGCAGTGCTTGCTCGCGAGAGCGGTTCGGTCACCGTTAACGGAATAAGCGTAAGAATTTACGTAAACGATACCCTAATTAAGTAATTTTTATAGTCCCCACCTTACATCAAAAAAGGTGGGGACTGTGCGGAACGGAGAATATATGAAAAACCTTATCTTAAAGCTTATATTTTGCGCGATCTTCATAGGTATAACGGTGAGCTTTGCCGCTTGTAGCGATCAGAGTAGCGATTGGAGACCGAATAAAATGAAAACAAACGTGAGCTCCGACACACTCTACGTGGAGAAGGTCGAAAATCTTACCGACGAGTTCATTATGGGTATGGACGCGTCCTGCGTGCCCTCTCTCGAGGATAGCGGTGTTAAATATTACGATTACGACGGTACCGAAAAGGACGTGTACGAGATACTTAGTAAGAACGGCATAAATTATATCCGCGTTCGTATCTGGAACGATCCGTTTGATAAAAACGGAAACGGCTACGGCGGCGGAAACTGTGACATACAGAATGCCATAGAAGTCGGCAAGCGTGCGACTAAGTACGGTATGAAGCTGCTTGTCAACTTCCACTACAGCGATTTCTGGGCAGATCCCGCGAAGCAGATGGTTCCTAAGGCTTGGAAGGGAATGAATATTGACCAAAAATCCGAGGCTCTTTACGAATATACCAAGGAATGTCTCGAAATGCTTGCCCAAGCCGGCGTTGACGTTGGAATGGTTCAGATAGGTAACGAGACAAACGGATATATGTGTGGTGAATCGAGTAGTGCGCTCGGTGGTTGGAAGAAAATCACCCAGCTTATGTCGGCGGGATCAAAGGCGGTCCGCGAGGTCTGTCCCGACGCGCTCGTCGCAATACATTTTGCAAATCCCGAAAAGGTGACTAATTACGTAAGCTACAGCAAAAATCTCGATTATTACGGAGTAGATTATGACGTTTTCGCGTCATCCTACTATCCTTTCTGGCACGGAACACTTGAAAATCTTTCCGAGGTTCTCTCAAACGTAGCCGAGACCTATGACAAAAAGGTCATGATCGCCGAGACCTCCTACGCATTTACTTCGGAGAATACGGACCTTTACGGAAACACAATTGGAGACGGTGGCGGAATCGTAAAGGAATATCCCTTCACGGTTCAAGGACAGGCAAATCTCGTACGAGACGTGATAGATACCGCGGTTAATAAAACGACCAACTGCATCGGAGTGTTCTATTGGGAAGGCACTTGGATATCGGTTGGAAACGAGAACTATGAAGCAAATCTTGCTTTGTGGGAGAAATACGGATCGGGTTGGGCGACCTCTTATGCGGCTGACTACGATCCCGATGACGCGGGCGCTTGGTACGGCGGATGCGCTGTCGATAATCAGGCATTCTTTGACCAAAACGGCAAGGTTCTTGAGTCGCTGAAGGTCTTTGACTTGGTAAGAAACGGAAATAAAGTCGACGTAAAGGCAGACGCTATCGAGGACGTGGAGCTTATTATCGACCTCAACGGCGATATTGTTCTTCCGGATACTGTAAATGCGATAATGCTTGACAACTCAAAGCAGGAGATCTCTGTCGAATGGAAAAACGTAGATATTGATGCTATGAAAAACGGCGGAGTTGCTAAATACACTATTTACGGCACCGCGGACGGAATGACCGCAACTTGCTACGTTTCTATGGTTGAATACAATTTCCTCAAGAATTGGAGCTTTGAGGACGGCGATGCAGACTGGACCGCCACCGCGATAGGTAGCTTTGATGAGCTGCACGTTGAGGACAAGGTTTCTGACTCTATGACGGGCACAAAGCACTATCATTTCTGGGGTGCGGCGGCAGATGCGGTCGAGTTTACCCTTGAGCAAGAGGTCGAGGGCCTTAAAGCAGGAAAATATAATTATTCGATTTCTATTATGGGCGGAGACGGCGGCGAGACTGACATTTACGCTTACGTCAAGATAAACGGTGAGATCGTTTATACAGCCGAGACCGAGATCACAGTGTATAACGAATGGCACACCGCCACGGTAGAGAATATCGAATATAACGAAGGCGACAGTATCGTCGTCGGTATCTACGTAAAATGTGCAGGACCGAATGCATGGGGCAAGATAGACGATGCACTTTTCAATTCGGTAACTGAATGAGCAGGTGACTGAAATGACGAAAACGAAAATTATTACTTTATTTTTGGCGGTTGTTATGGTATTTTCCAATCTGGCGATGTCGGGTTGTAATAAAACACCCGAGCCCATGGTCGATCCCGTTGACGATAACTACAGAACATTTTATCAGATATTCGTAGGCTCTTTTTCGGACTCTAACGACGACGGCTTTGGCGATCTTCGAGGCATAATCAACCGCATAGATTATCTCAATGACGGAAATATTAATTCGGGAAAGAGCCTTGGTGTGCAGGGAATATGGCTCTCACCCATCTTCTCGTCGCCCTCGTACCACAAATACGATGCCAAGGATTATTATAAGATAGACTGGCGCTTTGGCGAGGAGTCCGATCTTGTTGAGCTCGTCGAGCTCTGCCACGAGCGCAACGTCAAGGTAATACTTGACCTTGCCATCAACCACACCTCAAGTCAGCATCCTTGGTTTATCGCCTTCAAGGAGGCGAGAATGAACGGCGACGTCGAGAGTGAATATTACGATTACTATTCTTGCGTCACCGCAGAAGAAAAGGAGGGCGGCAAGTCCTATCAGAAGATTGCAAACGTTGATTGCTACTACGAGTGTAATTTCTCAGGCGATATGCCCGAGCTTAACTTCGACAATCCCAAGGTAAGAGAAGCAACGCTTGATATCGCCAAATATTACCTTGAGCTTGGAGTCGACGGCTTCAGATTTGATGCTGTAAAATATATATACTACGGAGATACCGCAAGATCGGTAGAATTCTGGGAATGGTATATGGAGCAGCTTAAGGCGATAAAGCCCGATGTCTATTGCGTAGGCGAATGTTGGTCAGGCGAGACCGAGATTCTTTCCTATTACAGCGCGATGAATTGCTTTAATTTTGCTATAGCTCAAGCGGAGGGAGTCGTTGCAAAAGCCGCGAAGGGAAATAGCAACATTGCAAACTATACAAACTATATTGAGTCTTTTCAGAATAAGGTTCAGACGGCGAATAAGGACGGAATGGCAATGTCGTTCCTCTCGAATCACGATATGGACAGAATATCGGGCGCATTCGTTACCGAAAGCGGTATGAGAATGGCGGCAAATCTCTATCTTCTTTCGCCCGGATCTCCCGTTATCTACTATGGTGAGGAGATTGGAATGCGAGGCTCAAGAGGTAGTGAGAATACCGACGCAAACCGCCGACTTGCGATGCTTTGGGGAGACGGAGATCCAATCAAAAATCCCGTAGGCTCGACCTATCCCGCCGATAAGCAGATCAGCACTACAGTCGCTGATCAGATCGAGGATGAAGAAAGCCTTTATAACTATTATTGCAAGCTGATCGCCGTACGTCACAAATACGAGGCGATAGCGCGCGGAGATTACAACGCGGTTACGAGCAGCTCAAAGAATTTCGGTGGTTTTTATATCGAATATGAGGGCGAGGTGCTCGGACTCTTCCACAACACCTCTGACGAGGAGATCTCGATAGATCTTGCGACCTGCTCGGGACTTGACGACCATACGTTCAGCACTTTGTGCGAATATATAGGTATGGGTAAAGCTAAGCTTAACGGCACGGTTCTCACGATTGGTGCTAAAACAAGCGTTATAATCAAATAAAAAATCATAGATACGGAAAGAGAAGATATGGAAAATAAATTTATCGTCAATATCATTCACCGTCCCGAGCTTTCTCCCGAGTATGCCGAAAGGGCACTTGGAAAAAAGGACGGAGTTCGCGACGAATCACTCGATATATTCAGGTTTCAGCAGGATTGTGCGCACAAGTACGGACTTAAGACCACTATCCAGATAACCTACGCTTCGTTGTTTTCTGATGTGATAATAGAGCTTGCAAAGGAAGATCACGAAAAATACGGAGATGAGATAGGTCTTTCCTTGCTCGGGCTGCCGTGCCCCGAATTCAGAGAAAAATATCACACCGAGGATTTTTG
>JAZSGD010000208.1:0-8407 GCA_045532555.1 Eubacteriales bacterium
TTTCATTGCAATGATGGCGCACTCTATCATGCTATCGTCGGGCTCAAGCACGGTTATATGCTGAAGCCATACACCCGGTGCGGAAATTATGCGAGTGAGCCAGTTGTCGTGTTTTCCTGCAATCTTGATAAGCTCGTAGCCTATGCCGACTATAAGCGGCAAAAGCAACAGCTTTATAAGAATACGAATAAGCATTTGAGGAACGAATCCGAATGCGAGAAAAAATAACGGGTCGATGAAGAATGAGATCAAAATACTTACGAGGACCATAAGTATCAAGAAGCTCGTTCCGCATCTGGGGTGAAATCTTCTCTGCTTTCTCACGTTCTCAACGGTAAGCTCAAGTCCTGCCTCGTAGCAGAAGATGGTTTTATGCTCTGCACCATGGAACTGGAAGGTTCTTTTTATATCCTTCATAAGCGTCATAAGTGCCATATATCCTACGATGAGAACGATTTTTAAAATTCCCTCAAACACAGACTTGATAAGCGATTGAACTGCCTCATTTTCATGCTTTAAAAACGGCATAACGTAGGTTGCACCCGTATAGATGACGGTGGGAAGTACGAAAAAGAGTCCGATGGAAAGTAAAATTCCAAGCACAGTACCGATCGTCATAACGATTGCCGTCATTGCGGAGCTCTCTTTTTTCTCTGGTGATTTTTCAGCTGAATTTTCTTCGTTTGACTCTGTTTCGCAAGCGGGAGCGTCGGTGGTAGCCGTATCAGTAGCTTCCGCGGTGATCTGCTCGTCATTTTGAGGAGCATTTCTCTTTTTCTCCGCCTTTTTTGCAGCCTTTGCGGCTTTTTTTGCCTCTTTTTCTTTACGCATTTCCTCTTCTGCTTCTTCAAGACCCGAAATCTCTGCCGAGCGCATAAGGCACTTTGTACCCATTGTCATAGAGTCGATGTAATTGAAGAGTCCGCGAATTATAGGAAGCTTGAAAAATTTAGCTCGCTTTTTTGTCTCGGTGGGAAACTTTTCGAGCACGATCTCACCTTGTGTGTTTCGCACAGCCATTGCGGTGGTTTCGGGGCCGCGCATCATTATTCCTTCCATCAGCGCCTGACCACCGATAGAGGTTTTCTTTACGCAACAGCTATTATCTTTTTTTCTGCTCATTGAATGATCCTTTCAGTATCACTATTCAGTATAAAACATATTATCAAGTAATATTAACACAAATATGTTAACATTGTGTGAAAAAAACAAAATTCATTTGAGAACAATGAAAAAAAGTTAGTTATTCTCTCTTTTCGGGCAAAAAATCATCCCGCAAGCTTAATTGCGGGATGGTTTTATGGATTACTGATCGTTTTCAAAGGTCATTTTGATCTGTCCGTGGGATTCGATCTCCAACTTGTGCTTTTCCATAATATTGTTGATTCTCTTTACGGGATCAAGCAGCTCGCTGATAGTCGAGTCGTAGTTGAGCGTATCAATGATGTAGGAAACGTACTTACACATATTTACGTTTACGTGCCAGGGCTTATCGAGCAGTCCGGGACGGCGGTAAACGAGGTTTGTGGTGAATATCTTCGTAATTATTCCGTCCTCGTATGCCTTGTCGAATTTTTCGAAGCCGTCGGTAAAGAGTCCGAAGGTTGCAAACGTGAAGATCCTCTTTGCTCCGCGTGCCTTAAGCTGAGAACAAACGTCGAGCAGAGATTCACCTGAGGAGATCATATCGTCTACGACGATAACGTCCTTATCGGTGAGATCCTGACCGAGATATTCGTGAGCTTCAATGGGATTTTTACCGTTTATAATGACCGAATAGTTGCGGCGCTTATAGAACATACCGATGTCGATTCCGAGCACCGATGAGTAATACATACATCTGCCCATAGCACCCTCGTCGGGAGAGATCATCATAACGTTTTCTTTATCAATAATGATGTCGGGCACTGCTCTGATAAGAGCCTTTATCATCTGATAGGAGGGGCGCACGTTGTCAAATCCGGAAAGCGGGATAGCGTTGCAGACTCTGGGGTCGGGAGCGTCGAAGGTGATGATATTAGTGATACCTATTGACACGAGCTCTTGAAGCATTATAGCGCAGTCAAGCGACTCGCGGGTAGATCTCTTGTGCTGTCTGCCCTCGTAAAGCATGGGCATAATTACCGTAATTCTTCTTGCTTTACCTGCGATAGCGGCGACTATTCTCTTAAGATCCGCGAAATGGTCGTCGGGACTCATAGGAACCGTCTGACCGTACATACGGTAGGTAACGCCGTAGTTAAACATATCGCAGATAATATAGACGTCCTGTCCGCGCATCGATTGGTGGATAAGACCCTTACCCTCGCCAGTACCGAATCTCGGGCATATTGCTTCTGCGAGAAAGGTGTCGTCTTTGGAACGCTTGCGCCATCTTTTAAGATAGTTATCGACCTGCTCTGCAAAGGCCTCGCAGCCCTTCATTCCTATCACACAAAGCTCACCGTACTGTGTATCCTTCATTTTACTTCCCCTTCCAAGTTGATAATTTGATCTTTAGGCGGCGGAAATACCGTGATATCTCCGCCTTGTTCAGTTGTCTTTGATAATCAGATAAGCTTGCAGAATCTTTCGTAAGCAGCATCCCAAGCGCCTCTCTCTCGAGTGGGCTCGTAGTGCTTAAGCTCGAAGGAGTTTGAAACTACCTCTCTCGCTTCTGCAAGATCCTTGATCTCGCCCGCTGCGATAGCCTGCATCATAAGGTTACCTATAGCGGTCGCTTCTCCGGGGCCTGCACAAACGGGAGTTCCGCATGCGTCTGCGGTCATCTGAGAAAGGAACGTATCCTTCGTGCCGCCGCCGACGACATTTATCATAGACGTCTTCTTGCCCATAAGGCGTTCGATCGTCTCAACTGTATATCTGTACTTCAAGGAAAGTGATTCGTAAATGCAACGAACTACCTCGCCAACCGTTTCGGGAACGTGCTGACCTGTCTTGCGGCAGTAGTCGCGGATCTTTTCGGGCATATTGCCGGGGGTATTGAAGCTTGCATCGTCGGGATTGATGAGAGATGCGAAAGGAGTTGCTTCCTTTGCCCAAGCCTCCATCTGACCGAAGCTGTATTCGTTGCCCTCTCTCTTCCACTGTCTTCTGGACTCCTGAAGGATCCAAAGACCCATAATGTTCTTGAGGAATCTGATCGTGCCCATAGCACCGCCCTCGTTGGTGTAGTTGGCGGTTCTTGTTTCATCGTTGATGAGAGGCTCGGGAAGCTCTGCGCCCATAAGCGACCAGGTTCCACTAGATATGTAAATGAAGTCCTTATTCTTTGCGGGAACTGCAATTACCGCGCTCGCAGTATCGTGCGAAGCTACGTTTACGACCTTAATATTGTTCTTGCCGACCTCTTCGTTGATCTGAGGAAGGAGCGCGCCGAGGTTGTTGCAGGGCTGAACGAGGGGTGCAAAGATAGAACGGTCGATGCCGATCTTATCGGTAAGATCGAATGCGAAATCTCTCTTGGCAGCATCAAGGATCATACCCGTTGATGCGATCGTGTACTCGGTTGCCATCTTTCCCGTAAGGAAGTAATTAAGAAGATCGGGAATGAAGAGCATCTTGTCGGCACGAGCGAGCATTTCGGGGTCGTCACGCTTATCAGCGGCGAGCTGATTGAGAGTGTTAAAGTCGATCGCCTGGATACCTGTCACCTTGTATATCTCCTCGGGAGATACGAACTGCTTTACGTAATCGGTGATGTTTACAGTTCTTGTATCGCGGTAGTGGGTGGGGTTAGCCATCATTCTGCCGTATTTATCTATGAACGCGTAGTCGACACCCCACGTGTCGATACCCATACTGGACACGTTGTCTCCGTCGATTACCGTTTTGGTGATCGAGTTCTTGATCTCGAAGAATATCCTGAGAATATCCCAGGTAAATCTTCCGTTTACGAGAACGGGATCGTTGGAGAAACGGTGATTTTCTCTGAGGGTGAGTTTGTTACCGTCGAACGAGCCAACGATTCCTCTGCCGCTGGAAGCGCCAAGGTCGATGGCAAGCATCTTAAGTTCAGCCATAATTACCTCCGATAGATAGATGTTTAATTTGTTAATTTAAAAATGAAATTACCATACACTGAATTATACCACATTTCAATGATTTTTGTTTGAATTTTCTGTTAACAAACCTTCTCTTTTACAAATAAATTAAACAAATGTCCGCATTCGACATATTTCACAATATTCATCCCCACGCATAAAATGGAATGAGGTCTTTTATGATCTTGTAAAAATTTTGATTACATCAGTAAAGCGCCGCATTTGCGGCGTTCGGAGATATTATGAGTATCAATAATGAAAAATATTGTTTTGCAATAATAGGTGGCGATAGTCGGCAGATAGTTATCGCGAACGAATTGATACGTAGAGGACATAACGTAAAGGTTTTTGGACTCGGGAATCTTGGTGCACATTGTGCTCAGGCTGAGCTATTCACAAGCATTGATAAGGCGATTGACGGTAGTGACGTTATCTTACTTCCCTTGCCTGTTACCCGTGACAACGTCAATCTATTACTTGCTTCAGACTCCAAGGCAGACACAGTGCCGCTTGTTGAGCTTGTACGACTTGCCTCTCGATATAACTGTCGTGCTATCCTTGGTGGTATGCTTCCCGACGGTATCTGCTCGCTTTGCGAAAAAGAAGGCATTTTTGTCCGTGATTATTATAAAAACGATGATCTGCAAAAGAAAAATGCGCTTCCGTCTGCAGAAGGCTCGCTTATGATCGCTATGGAGCACACCGATATAACGGTGAAGGATATGAGGGCTTTGGTTTGCGGATACGGTCGGATCGGGTCGTTGCTCGCATCGATGCTTCATAAATTGGGTGCTTGCGTTACCGTGGCAGCACGCAGGGATGAGACCTTATGCGAGATATCAATGGACGGATACCGCGCAGTTCGTATCGGCGGAAGTGCTGAGGAGCTTGGCACGGCGGTTGACTCTTGTGACGTTGTTTTCAACACCGTACCGTCTGTGATTTTGACGTCCGCAGTGATTGGCAGAGTTAAAAGCAAGCCATTATACATCGAGATCGCCTCTCTGCCCGGAGGAATTGATCTGTCGTCAGCAAGAGACGCAGGTATACGCACTGTCTTTGCTCCCTCTCTCCCCGGCAAATACTCGCCGAGAAGCGCTGGAAAATATATTTTTGAAACAGTCTCCGATATTCTTTCGGAAAGGAGTATAAACGTATGATAGGATATGCTTTTTGCGGCTCATTTTGTACTTTTTCAGAGTCGTTTGGAGTACTTAAGGAGTTGAAGAACAAATACGATGACATCATGCCCATAATGAGCTACAATGCCTACAAGACAGATACACGTTTTGGGTCGGCTTGGGAGTGGATTGAGAAAATTGAGAATGTGTGCGGCAGAAAAATTATAAATACTATCGCAGATGCCGAGCCACTTGGGCCAAAAGTGTCACTTGATGCGCTTGTAATAGCTCCCTGCACGGGAAACACGCTTGCCAAGCTCGCAAACGGTATAACGGATACCCCTGTTTGTATGGCAGCAAAGGCGCATTTGCGGAGTGACAGACCTTTGGTCATTGCGCTTGCATCAAACGACGCTATGTCGGCAAATCTTGGCAATCTTGCCACTCTCTTGTCAAGGAAAAACGTATATTTCGTCCCGATGAAGCAGGACGAACCGATAAAGAAGCCACATTCGCTTGTGGCGGATTTTTCACTTTTGACGAAAACGCTTGAAGGTGCGCTTTCGGGCAAGCAGATACGTAAATTGTTCCTCTAATAACTAAAAAAACGTCCGACGAAGCTTCTTAGGAGCTTTGGTCGGACGTTTTTGCTGTTTGGTCGAAAAATATAAAAAGTCTCCCCCAAAAAGACAAAGGAATTGACACTTTATTTCGTGTGTGGTATAATAAAAGCATCAAAATACACATACAAAAGAGGTGAATTGCTATGTCTGCACCAAAGATTAAAAAAAGTCCGCCTCTTAAGGCGTTAGTCGGATGCGCCGACGTTATTCTCACCGAGGATGACGCCTTGAGAGCATACGCCAATACGCCCGAGGAGCAGTATGCCCCAAAGGAAGCAAATAGCGAGATATCAAACGAGAGCACTTCGCTGAAGGATATCTGTGAGAAATCGCAGCGCAGGGGTGATAAGGTCATCACTTTTTTTCACGACCATTTCTTCGGCGGTGGAGACCGTGAGCTTTATCTGACTCATCCTGAGTTTATCGAGTGTACCAAAAAGATCTCGGAATATGCCGAAAAATATGGCTTGGGCATTGGTGCGAGTGTTACCAATCCGCTCGATCTTGGACGAAATTTTAAGGATATAAAGGGAGTTGGAGGTCAGCACCGCTTCTTTGCAGAGGGTATCCGCGAGGATGACGGCAGCTTCCAGTTTAACGGCGTGCTTTCGGAGCGTTGGACAAATAATAAGGGTCACGTATATCCCGAATTCCGACGTATGCGCCTGTTCGCATACACCGAGGAGGACAACGGATCTCCTTATCTTGTTATAAGACCCGAGTCGGTGCGTGAGATACCTGAAAATGACTACACATACACGATAAGTCACGAGCCCTATGAACTGAGCGACTATTTTGGTGATAAGCACGTAATAGTTGAGGGTAAGACCTCGATTCCCGGAAACAGCATCTTTGCAGTGTTCTACGTGGATACTCCCGAAATGGATTATTTTCATCCCGAAGTGACTGAATATGTCCATAGCATTATAGATAATTACCGTCGCGAAGGTGTGGAGTTTATGGAACTCTATTCCGACGAAATGCATATTCAGTTTGACTGGAATTTAGGACACTTTGGACCCCACGAGATCCCCACTCGTTATATGACCGAGAATTTCCAGACCGAGCTTGCCAAGGTCGATCCTCTGTTTGCGGACTTCGATATTGCTCTGATATATATGGGCTACGATATGCTTGCGGACAGAAAGCACCTTGGCAGATCTCACACACAGCACGTTATAGGCTCATCTGCGGCAGATATCTATCGAACCTTCAGAATGCGCTATACCTATTTTGAAATGCTTCAGGATAAGGTAGTCAACATGTGCTGTGAGGCGAGAGATTATATCCGCGATACTTACGTAAAGCTTGCGGGATGGGATCCCTACTGTCTCGGACACTCGACCTGGCAGGAGTCTCCTACCTGTGACCAGTTTGGCTCGGGTGGAACGGCGGGAATGGCAAACAATGCTACGAGAAGAGGAATTGGAACGTACGATTATTCCCCGTCATACGTTTATTCGAGCACTATCCGCGAGGCGATCTCGGGGTGCTATGACTATTTTAAATGGAACGATTATTTCTCTTACGGCGGAACAGATTTCTGCGAGCTTGGATGGTTTGACCGAAATTATTACGGCGGAGCTATGTCCGTCTCACTCGGTACTCTGAATCGAAATCAGGTATCGTCCTGGGGTGCTTGGGGATTCCCGACGGAAGTGCGCAAGAGATTTAGATGTGTCAGCGACTCCTTGACAGGCGCGAGTATCAGCGCGCGTGATTCTATGCTTCCATGGGGACGCCCCCGTGCTATTGACGTGCTTTACCTTTACCCGAAGTCACTTACGTCGGTCGAGGAAAGATTCGGAAGCTGGATGGTTCAATACGGCTATACTAACTACTGCCCTGCTGACAGAGTTGTTAATCTTGGAATTGTTGAGCGTGGCAAGCTAAAGCTCGGTATCGCGACCTATTCGACGATAGTTGTGGGCTTTGAGCCGTTTTATAGCGACGAATTGCTTGATCTGCTTGAAAAATTCGTTCGCGGTGGCGGAAATCTTGTCTGGAACAGTACTCCTCCTGCCGCTGAAAATGGCAAGGTGCCTGCCCGTTGGCTCAGACTGTTTGGCTTAAAGACTGTTCAGAATCTTCTTGAGGGCGGCGCGGCGCATAGCGTCAACTTTACAGGTATACTTTCTGATATTGCTCCAATGAACGTGCCTACCGATATGCTCCCCGACCGAGTTTACAGTGTGGTCGTCAAGGATGGAGTCGAGGCGGTCGCCAATGCCAATAATTACGTTATCGGCGCGACCCGTAAATACGGACTTGGCAGAGCGACGTATATCGGATGTCGCTTGCGTGACGATCAGTCGGGCGAGTCGGGCGATGCCCCCTCTACACTCTTTGATGTGCTTAAGACTCTCGGAGCTTACGGAGGAATCGACGCTATCGACAATCCCGAAACGGTGTCCCGTAAGAGCGAGTTTTTTGCTACAAAATTCCCGAACGGCACGTTTTCGCTTTGCCGCCATTATAAGACAATGAAGGAGCTTTGGACTGACGGCGTTTTCAGACGCGACGAGGAAAAGGACAATGCCTTCCTTGAAACTTATGAGTATATGGTTCCTCTGGAGCTTGATTTTAACGATTTTTCGCTTGATGGACACAAGGTAACGTA
>JAZSGD010000016.1:0-7533 GCA_045532555.1 Eubacteriales bacterium
AAAAATTAAGCCGAACCTTGCGTTCGGCTTGATTTTTTGCCCGAGGTGACGTGTACCAAGAGAACTTCCCAACTAAATCCGAGCTTGCGAGGATTTAGTTAAGTGTTCTGAATCTTGTCACCTCGACTTTGAAAAGTTTTATCCTTGCGTTCGGCTTGATTTTTTGCCCGAGGTGACGTGTACCAAGAGAACTTCCCAACTAAATCCGAGCTTGCGAGGATTTAGTTAAGTGTTCTGAATCTTGTCACCTCGACTTTGAAAAGTTTTGTCCTTGCGTTCGGCTTGATTTTTTGGTCGAGGTGACGTGTACCAATTATCTTTTGTTTATTCGAGGTATTTATGAATACAAAAAGAAATTTGCTTTGTTTAATTTTAGTGCTTGTTGTGATTCTGACAAGCTGCAATCTTCGAGATTTTGATATCGAAAACGACAGCTCGAGTGGCGATGAAACTACGGTTGAAACCGAAAGCGTCAATGAAACCACCGACGCGGATAGTAGTGAAACCACCGACGGATCGGAGAATAACGAAAATTCAGACTCCGAAACAAGCGGTCCAAACGAGGACAGCACCTCAAACGAGACCACCGTTAAAGGTGAACCCACAGAGGTAAGCACCGACGAGGATAACACCTCAAACGAGACTACCGTTCGCGATGAAACCACCGAAGTAACCACTGACAGCGATGAAACGACGCAAGAGACCACCGACGAGGAAGAAACCGTAATTGAGATCGTTTGCGACAACCATTCCGACACCGATGACAACGGAAAATGCGACGTTTGCGAGATTTCCGTGCTTGTTTTTGTTGATCTTTATGCGATCAACGACCTTCACGGAAAATTCTGCACAACGAGCGCAAACGTCGGCGTTGAGGGACTTTCCACCTACCTGAATAACGCCAAAAAGACCGACGATCACGCGATCCTCCTCTCAAGCGGAGACATGTGGCAGGGCGGTCCCGAATCCAACCTCACAAGCGGCCTTATCGTAACCGATTGGATGAACGAGCTTGACTTCGCATCAATGACTCTCGGCAATCACGAGTTCGACTGGGGAGAAGAGAAGATCGAGGAAAACGCCACTCTTGCCGAATTTCCTTTTCTTGCGATCAATATATATAGTCGATCCACAAACGAGCGCGTTGATTATTGTTCACCGTCTGTCATAGTGGATCTTGGAGATATCCAAATAGGCATAATCGGTGCGGTCGGAGATTGCTACTCATCGATCTCGTCTGACAAATCCGAGGACGTATATTTCAAGGTTGGTTCCGATCTTACTAAGCTCGTCAAGGATGAGTCCGAAAGACTGCGCCGAATCGGTGTGGACTATATAGTCTACTCCATCCACGACGGATACGGACAGAGCTCAAGCAGTACCTCACAGATAAGCTCAAGCTCGCTCGCATCCTATTACGACGTATCGCTTTCGGGCGGATACGTGGATCTCGTTTTTGAGGGCCACACCCACAAAAACTACGTCATGGTAGACAGCTACGGTGTATATCACCTGCAGGGCGGAGGAGATAATCGCGGACTTTCGCACGTCGAGATCAAAATCAACTCTGCAAACGGCAACTCGGGAGTGCAGACGGCAGAATACGTTTCGTCGAGCCGATATTCCTCTTTGACAGATGACGAGGTAGTCGACAAGCTGCTTGACAAATACGAAGACAATATCTCAAAGGCAGACCTTGTAGTTGGACATAACGATAGCACAAGAAGTTCAAATGTAATAAAACAGCTTGTAGCACAGCTTTATTATGAAACAGGCTTTGCCGAGTGGGGAGATAAGTATGATATCGTGCTTGGCGGCGGCTTTATGTCGGTAAGAAGCCCGTACAATCTCTATGCAGGAGACGTTACCTACGGCACGCTAAATACGCTTTTGCCGTTTGATAATCAGATAGTTCTTTGCTCGGTTCGCGGCAAGGATCTCAAGAGCAAGTTCCTTGAAACCACCAACAGTAACTATTTCATATATCTCGGCGAATATGGCAATCAGATCAAAAACAGCATAAATAATAACGACACGTACTACATAATCGTCGATACGTATACCGCGTATTATTCGTATAATAATCTGACAATAATCGCTGAATATGATCCTGACGTGTTTGCTCGCGATCTAGTTGCCGACTTTATAAGCCGAGGCGGATGGACGACAAAAACTGCACAGTAAGAGAAGTAGGATAAACATACCCATAAAAAATCTTTGACGTAAGCGCGAGGATCTTGAGCATTTAAGATCCTCGCGCTTTTTAGTTCCGATTCTTAAATCAATATTTTGGTGACAGCATGATTTAAACCGCGAATAAATCATTTTATTCCATTCATATTTTTTAATCGAATTATAAATGTGTGTCCTATTAATGTACTATTGTGAAAAAATATTAAAAATCCTTTCAGTTGCTTGACATTGCGCAATAAGTGTGATAAAATAGACCTCGGAATTTTGTAGAATTATAATCTTGTTTGAAAATAAGTGAGGAATAATGAATAAATCAGTCAATTCGTCTGCCGAGAAGGGAGTCAGCGGTGCAATAAGATCGCGTTTAAAGGCGCTGGGCCGTACACTCATAGACTTTGATCGCGTGCCCGCGCATCTTTTCTTGGCTTTAATAATAACTCTGGTCGTTGAGTGCCTTTCAAGACGCTCATTTATCGGTGGATTCGTATTTTTGGTAGATAATCCGATCGCTTTTGTAGTTAATTTTTGCATCGTGCTCGTTTGCCTCCTGCCCACCTTGCTGATACCTAAGCGAATAGCAAGTGTTGCGTTGGTATCCACGCTCTTACTTGCATTGGGAATAATTCAGTTTTTCGTGCTGATCAATAGAGTAACACCTCTTTCGGCGGTAGACTTTTCGATTTTTTTGAGCATTATCACGATCATAGACGTATATTTCAAGCCCTATGAGCTTGCATTAATGATTGCGGCGATACTGGGTGCTATCGCAGGAATAGTTGTTCTGTTTATCAAAACAAAATCCCACGGTGTCAAGCTCAAAAGCTTTATTATTAGCTTTGTAAGTGCTGTCGTCGTACTTGTAGCATCTATAGTGATAGGATTTCAGACCAATCATCTTACTACACGTTTTCCGAATCTCGCAGATGCCTATAATGATTACGGCTTCGCGTATTGCTTTTCGTTGAGCGTGTTTGACAGAGGAGTAAACCGCCCGAATGACTATAGCTCCGATGAAATGAATGATATCCTCAATCAGATATACGGAGACCGTCAGGAAGAAAGTACGATTGAGGATAATAACACCAACGAGGAAAACAATACATACGGCGATATTGAAGAAGAGAGCACAATAGAGGAAGAGAGCACAGTTGGGGAAGATAGAGCTCCCAACGTTGTTTTCGTCCAGCTCGAATCCTTCTTCGACGTGAAATACATAAACGAGCTGAGCTATTCGGAGGATCCCGTCCCTAATTTTACCGATCTTAAAGAGCAGTACCCGAGTGGATTCCTTACCGTGCCGGTTATCGGCGCGGCTACGATAAACGTCGAATTTGAGGTTCTTACGGGTATGCGAATAAGAGATTTCGGCGCGGGTGAGTATCCTTATCGAACGATACTGTCCGAAAACACCTGTGAGACTATTGCTTATGACCTTTTGAAGTCGGGTTACAGAACTCACGCTATACACAATAACGAGGGAACGTTTTATCAGCGAAACGAGGTCTACAAGAACCTCGGATTCGAGAGCTTCACCTCGATAGAGTATTTCCCGAATCCCACCTACAACCCGTACGGTTGGGCAGAGGATGCAATGCTCACCGATGAAATATTGCACCTTCTTTCCTCAACTGAGGAGTCAGATTTTATATTCACCGTGGCGGTACAGTCTCACGGTGACTATCCCGATGACTACGTTGCCGTCGAGGGTGACGTTACCGTAACGGGAGGCGCAAGTAACGCCGCAACGCTGAGCAGATACAATTATTACGTTAGCCAGCTCCATGCGGTCGACGAGTTTGTAAAAGCAATTTACGAAGAGGTAATGGCGCTGGAAGAGGAAACGATCCTTGTATTATACGGAGACCATCTTCCCACCTTGGTCAAGGATAGCGGCATCACACTCTCCGAAATGAACGATTTCCAGACCGAATACATCATCATCCCCAATTTCGAGGTCGAGTCCGAAGCCTTTACAGACAAGGATATTTACGCATATCAGCTCTTTCCGACGGTCATGAATATAATCGGTAACGATGAGGGTGTTATCAATATGTTCCACCGCGTTTGTCGCGAGGATGAGGACTATGTTGATATGCTCACGAAGATCGAATATGACGTGCTCTACGGTGACAAATACGTATACGGTGACGTCAAATACGATCCTATCGACTATATGACGATGGGTAGTCGCGATATTAGCATCAGCGATGTCTATATCGAAGGCGATTACGTTTACGTAAAGGGTGAGAATTTTACGCCGTACAGCGTCATCTTCTGTGACGAGGACGAAAGAGATACCGAGTATCTCGACTCAAACACCCTGAGAATACCCAAGAAAACTACCTTCTTCGATTTTGCCAAGATAGAGAAGGTCGAGGTCTATCAGGTCACCGTCAAGGGCGAGCCGATGTCGAAAACGGAAGCGTTTACTGTTTCTGTCCAAAACAAAAAATAAAATAAAAGAGCTACCGAGTGTTAATTGGCACTTGGTAGCCTTTTTTGTATATAATTTTCAACTAAACCATTGGTTTAATTTGCCCGAAAAATAAGTTATTGACTTTATTTTGTGTATATGCTACAATGAAATTGTCAGGAATACGAAAGAGAGGGAGAGCAAATGAATCTTGGTGAAAAAATATACGAGCTGAGAAAGAAGAACAATCTAACGCAGGAAATGCTTGCCGACAGTCTTTACGTGTCTGCGCAAGCGGTGTCGAAATGGGAAAGAGGAGTTGCAAATCCCGATTTGGAGCTTATTCCCGCAATGGCGGCATTGTTCGGAGTATCAGCGGACGAGCTGTTTGGAATGTCTGTAAAAAATGATAACCGCGCGGCAAACGAAATGCTGGAGCAACGTATTATTTATCTTGAACGGCTCGTTGATATGCTGATGTCGGGTGATAGCGATGAGGCGTTTGAAACCTCTCTTGCTGCTTCTAATGCGCTTGAAAGCTTTGATTTTACGTCAATGACCGAAAGTGAGCTGGGTAAATGGAATTTAGAAAATGCCAAAATCATAAATTCCGAGCATAAGATCGTATTTGAAACAACTCCGAAATGGAAAACCGTAGGCAGAGTTATTGACCCACAGATAGTTAACAAAAAAATGAATCTTGATATTCGAGCAATTAATCGAATTATCATAAAGTTCAGATCTTTCAGTACGAGTCATAAGGACACCTTGGAAATATTCTACACCACCAAAAATCATCCGAATTGGGATAGACAAAAAATGATATCCTACCCCTACTATACCGGGCAGACGTGCAGCGCCGATATAATTTTTGCAAATCCTTTCTGGGATGATACTCTGACACAACTACGCATAGATACTACTCTCGGTTATTCCGAAAGAAGCGAGATAGAATATGTCGCCCTTGTTGACGAAAATGGGGAAGTAAAATATAGCTGTAGCTTTTCAGATCCCTCCGACCCCGAAATAAAAAATTGGGAGGTTATAAACGCTACAGCGATACCCTGTCAAACGGCGCTTGCATACAGAACCGAGTGGGTAGACAATAAGCAAGCGGTTTACGACCCTATGATATATAACAATAATTTGTTTTTTGAAATAGGAAAGACCAAGCACATCCATATCCGCATGAGAGTAGATCTTGACGATCCTAACTCGCGAGGCTGGACGATAAACAATAAGTTTTACAATTCCTACCTGAAATTGTATTTCAAGACCGAGGCGAGCAATGAATACAGTGAGCAAAAGCACGTAAGAGTTGATTACGTTGCAGGCTGCGGAATGATCGATCTGTACGCGGATATGTCAGCAAATGCTTTTTGGCGGGGTATACTTACGGGACTCCGACTTGACCCCGTCGAGCTTGTAGGTGCCAAAATTGAGCTTGCGCTTATAGAGATACTTGAGCCGACTGCGGTTGTGCGCTCTGCAAGTATGCTTAAGGATCTGCAGGATAGGATGCAAAGCATAGAGCTTGTGGTCGATAGTTTGCAGGACAGAGTTGACGATCTCGAGTGCATAATCGAGGATATCGAATAAAAAAACCACGGTTGCCAGAGGCAACCGTGGTTTTTCGTATATAAGATTACTTTAGTTGAGCCTCAACGCTTTCGGCGTATCTTACCGCCTCCATAGCATCCGCGGCATACTTGTCCGCGCCGATCATATTGGCGTAATCCTCGGTCAGCACCGCGCCGCCCACTATGACCTTGCACAAGGGTGCTCGCTCGTGAAGCATATCCACAGTTTTCTCCATTGAGGGAACTGTAGTTGTCATAAGCGCGCTGAGTCCAACGATCTCTGCCTTGTACTTCAAAGCTGCCACAACGACAGCCTCGGGAGCAACGTCGCGACCAAGATCAATGACCTTAAATCCGTAATTTTCAAGCAGCAAGCAAACGATATTCTTTCCAATATCGTGAATATCACCCTTGACCGTAGCCATAACGATAGTCAATCTCTCCGCGCCCTCAGTCTTGCTTGCCGCAAGAGCCTCGCTGATCGGCTCAAATGCCGCCTTTGCCGCTTCTGCGCTCATAAGAAGACCGGGCAGATAAACCGTGTGCTCCTCAAATCCCTTGCCAACCACGTCAAGCGCAGGAATTATATGCTCCTTTACGATCTCAAGCGCAGGAGTATCCTTAAGCATCGCGACCGTAAGCTCGCGCGCCTTGTCGCAACGTCCCTTTATTATAGTCTCCTTCAAAGATTCCGCGCCGTTGTCGGCAGAAGAAGCAACGGACGAAGAAACCGTCTCATTTCCTGACAAACGCGCCGCGAAGTCCACGTAATCAGCGCAGTTTTCGTCAAGAGAATGAAGTGCGCGGAAGGAATAATAAGCCTTCATCATTTCAACGGAATAGGGGTTCATTATTGCCGCGGAAAGCCCGTTTTCAAGCGCGCTGACAAAGAAAGCAGAGTTGAGGACGTCGCGCGCGGGAAGTCCAAACGAAACGTTGGAAACTCCAAGCACCGTGTTAGCACCAAGCTCCTCGCGTATTCTTCGCAGAGCGCCGAGAGTAACGAGAGCCGCCGTCGGCTCGGCACTGACTGTCATAGTCAGAGTGTCAAAAATAATGTCCTTTTTATCGATTCCGTATTCCGTTGCAACTGTAAGAATTTTTTTCGCGATCTCAAGCCTGCCGTCGACCGAGTCGGGTATGCCGGTTTCGTCAAGCGTAAGCGCCACAACGACTCCACCGTATTTTTTAACGAGAGGGAAGACCGCGCGCATTGATTCTTCCTTGCCGTTGACCGAGTTGATCATCGCCTTGCCGTTGTATCTGCGGAGCGCGGACTCCATAGCAACGGGATCGGCAGTATCTATCTGTAAGGGCAGGTTGCAGACCGCTTGAAGCGCACAAACG
>JAZSGD010000201.1:0-2211 GCA_045532555.1 Eubacteriales bacterium
ACTGCGCGAAGCTTCCAACCTCAGAAAGATATATTTTGTTATTTATTATATCGAATTTCAGGTCTGAAAAGCGTAATTCCATGGTTTTGATCCTCCGTGGGAGATTTGGGCATATACAATTATATGATACTATAAATTTGCCGATTTGTCAATAAACAGGGCGGTAGTTTCACATTTTTTTCAGACAAAAAATATCCGCCCGTCAAAGACCTTGACGGGCGGATAGGGTTATTTGATATCAAACACTGAGCGAAGCTTCAGCTTGTCGGCATTGCCCGAGAGGATACGTACCGTTTTCTCGCCCTTTTCCATATCGAAAAAGTTGTCGTCAAGCAAGAGGTCTCCGTCCTCGGACTCTATCCGGACGCTTGAAGCGTAAGCGGTCGAGTATACGGTTATCTCATCGCCGATGACCTTGTATCTGAGAGTGGGATCGGCAAATTCGTGATGCTTCGGTGCGGTGAAGAGCACGCTGCCCTCTGATATGATCTTGCCGTCGGTCTCAAGCGAGAAATGCAGATGCTCGGATGCAGGGTCAACAGTATTGAAATCCAATTTGGGCAACCAAGCAACGCTCATAGGAGCTACGGTTATTTCGCTCTCACCCGATGACAGAACGTTACTGCGACTGTCGCGAATCTCCCATTTTACAGTTCCCGAAACCGAGCTTCTTGTATCGTTGGTCACGCAAAGGCGAGCCGATTTTTCTTGACTGTACGTACCGTTCTCGGCGTTGACAGAGCGTTTTGTCTGCTTTTCGCCGATCTCCTCACAGGAGAGTAGAACGGGGGAGAAAAAGCGCTTTGCGGCATATTGCAGAGCCTTGTATCTGCCGAAATAGTCGATGCTTGCCCAAGATGTGACGGGCCAGATGTCGTTGAGCTGCCAATAAAGTGCGCCCATACAGCGACCGCGGTTTCGTCTGAAGTGTTCGACGCGGTATCTGATCGCCTCTGCCTGCAAAAGCTGGGAGGCGTATATCAGAGTCTCAAAGCTGCTCGGATAGAGATAGTTTCTTGAGAGATAAGTGAGAATGAGCTCGTTTCCGCCATAGCTTCTCTGATGTCTTTCCATTATCGCGCTATTGAGGTTTCTGTCCTTTTGTTCGGTGAAGCTCTCGATAGTTTTCAGGCAGGGAAGTGACTCGAATCCGAATTCGCTCACGTAGCGGTAGAATTTACCTCGGCAGGTGAGATAATCGGGCTCCCAATCGTGACAGTCGCCCGAGCCTTCGCCGTTCGGGTCGGCAAAGTGACCGATCGAGGTGGGGGAGGAGGGAATGTATGCGATATATGGCGCTACTTCACTTACAGTCTTGGGAAGGAGGTCCTCGAAAAGCTCGAGGTAAACGTTTTCAAGATGCTCGCGGTCGGGTCTGCCCGAAATTGCGACGTATTCGTGGAAGTGCCATTCGATCTCGTTGTTGCCGCAGACAAGTCCGAGGCAGGCGTGATGTCGTATGCGCTTCAGATTCTGCGAGACCTCATCTACAATGCTTTTCTTCATCTCATCGTCGGGGTCGTAGACCGAGCAGGCGAACATCAGATCAAAGAATACGACAAGTCCGAGCTCGTCGCACATCTCAAAGAAGAAGTCGTCGGGGTAATATCCGCCGCCCCAGACTCTGATAGCGTTGAAATTGCAATTTTTACAATGCGTGAGTAGCTTTTTTGTGCGCTCGGGAGTTATACGGCTGAAAATATTGTCCTCGGGGATATAGTCAGCGCCCATCGCGAACATGTCGACTCCGTTGATCTCGTGATAAAAGCTTTCGCCGTATGCGTCCTGCTTTCGCACGAGCTTCAGCTCACGCAGACCGATCTTCATCGATCTTTCGTCGACCGTAGCGCCGTTTTCCTTTAAGGAGATCAGGATATCGTACATATCCTGCGATCCCAGTCCGTTTGGCCACCAGAGGCGCGCGTTTTTGATCTCGGTCTCCTGATTTGGAGCGAGGGTGATTATTTCTCCATCGGGGGAGGTAAGTATTATCTCGATTTCGGCATTGCCGTTTACTTCAACGCACGGCGTGAGGTAAACCCTGCCGCTATCGTGTCTTTGCAGAATATGGACGTCGGTAATTTCCGCGCTGTTTTTCTCAAGAAGATATACACTGCGCCAAATTCCCGC
Source organism: Eubacteriales bacterium (assembly GCA_045532555.1). GTDB lineage: Bacteria > Bacillota > Clostridia > Oscillospirales > CAG-272 > SVTX01. The sequence continues at coordinate 2,131 of JAZSGD010000201.1, forward strand.
GTCGGGAAGACGGGGACCCCAATCCCAGCCCATCATACAGTGAGCCTTTCGCAGATAGGGGTAGCCCTGCATACAGTCGGT
>JAZSGD010000189.1:0-6874 GCA_045532555.1 Eubacteriales bacterium
AACGTTCTCAAAAGCATTGACACGCAGACTCTTGAGCTTGAAGAGATCATCAAAAAGGCTCTTAAGCTGCTTATGAAATAAATCTCCACGAAAGGAGCTTTCTGATGCACGAAGAAGAATTTGATTTTGAAAACCGAATAGTATCGACCTCTTTTTCCGCAGAGGATGCCGACGTTGACGTTTCCCTGCGACCTAAAACACTTGACGATTATATCGGTCAGGACAAGGTCAAGGAAAATCTGAAGGTATATATCGATGCGGCAAAGCTGCGCGGAGAATCTCTTGATCACGTGCTGTTATACGGCCCTCCCGGACTTGGTAAGACAACGCTTTCAAATATTATCGCGACAGAAATGGGTGTTAATATCCGAGTTACCTCGGGCCCTGCCATCGAGAAGCAAGGTGATCTCGCGGCACTCCTTACGAATCTTAACGAGGGTGACGTTCTTTTTATCGACGAGATACACCGTCTTTCGCGTCAGGTTGAGGAGATACTTTATCCCGCGATGGAGGACTTTGCGCTTGATATTATTATCGGCAAGGGTCCTTCTGCAAGAAGCATACGAATCGATCTCCCCAAGTTCACGCTTATCGGCGCGACTACCCGCGCAGGTCAGCTTACAACTCCCTTGCGTGACCGCTTTGGAGTAGTGCTTAAGCTTGATCTTTATACTCCCGAGCAACTGGCTACTATCGTTACTCGAAGCGCCGGTATTCTTGGAATAGACATTACCGAGCAGGGCGCTTACGAGATCGCTTCGCGCTCGCGCGGTACTCCCCGTATCGCTAACAGATTGCTCAAACGAGTCCGCGATTTCGCTCAAGTCAAGGGCAAAAGTGAGATCGATAATGAGATCGCTCAGTTTGCGCTCGATAAGCTTGAGATCGACGAACTCGGTCTTGATAGCACCGACAAGAGAATGCTTGAAGCTATCATAAAGTTCTATGACGGAGGGCCTGTCGGTCTTGACACTCTTGCCGCTACGATCGGTGAGGAGGCGGTGACCCTTGAGGACGTTTACGAGCCCTACCTTATGCAGATCGGATATCTCAGCCGTACTCCTCGCGGACGCTGTGTTACAAGGCTTGCATACGAGCATCTCGGAATAAGGCCGAAGGTTGCTGCAAGCAAGGACTCACAGCAGTTGAATATTTTTAATCAGGAAGAACAATAACTTATATCTGAATGATTGTTACTGCCACAAGAAAACATTTCAATTACATTATTGAATAAACAAAAAACCTCCTGCATGCAGGAGGTTTTTTCAATATTATGTATCGTTATTTATTGAAGCCAGGCTTACCGCCGATACCGCCGGGCTCTTTGAAGGTTACGGTTGCTTTTTCAACTGCTTCGTTTCCTTCATATACAATTACTTTATTCCAATCGTCCTCAACACTGAGGTAATTAATCGTTTCAAGCGCGGAGCATCCGGAGAAGGCGTTCTTCATAATCTTGATTATAGAACTTGGAACAGTAACGCTCTTAAGACTTGTGCAGTTTGCAAAGGTCTGAGCGCTGATTTCGACCATTTCCTTACAGAGAGCAATGCTTTCAAGGCTGGTGCATCCTGCAAATGCAGAAACTCCAATCTTCTTAACCTTTCTTCCGATCGTTACACTATTGAGACCGGAGCAATTAAAGAATGCCTTATTACCTATAGTCGTTGTATTCTTGGGAATTTCAATGGTCTTAATGCTTACACAGCCCTCGAAAGCGCTGATACCAATGCTTGTAAGATCCTCGGGGAACTTTACGTCGGACAGCTTTTCGCATCCGTAGAACGACTTTTCACCGCAGTTCTTTACGTTTTCGGGAATCTCAATGCTTTCAAGCGATACACACTGCGAGAAGGTGTATGCGTAGATAGCACCGATGCTGTTGGAAAGCTTCACCTCGGAAAGACTTGTGCAGTTTGCAAATGCCTGTCTGCCGATATTTGTAACGCTGTCGGGAATAGAAATGCTTGTAAGTGCTGTACAACCAGAGAAAGCGGACGACTCGATTACTGCAACGCCCTCGGAAATGGTTACGCTTGCAAGAGCGGTACATCCGTGGAATGCATTATCGCTTATTGTCTCAACGCTTGCGGGAATTACCACAGACTTAAGAGCGGTGCAATTAAAAAATGCAGACGGACCGATAACGACGGTATTGTCGGGAAGGTCTATGCTCTCAAGGCTTTGGCAGTTAAAAAACGCCATATATCCAATGCTTGTAACGCTATCGGGAATAGATACGCTTACAAGCTTTTTGCAGTTGTAAAATGCCTTCTCACCGATACCGGTAACGGGCTTTCCTTCATAGGTTTCGGGGATAACTACCTCTGTTACCTTGGTCGAACCGATACCCGAAACGGAATATGATTCTCCGTCCTCATTCAAAGTGAATTCGAGTTCTTCACTGGTGCCACATGCCGAAAAGGCTACAAGACAGAGGCACACAGTAAATAATACCGCGAAAATCGACATTATTTTCTTAAAATTCATAAAATCCTCCTGCCGTAAAAATACGGACTTATAAATAATTACACTTTATGAAGCAGAATACACCGAAATCACCTGAATTTAAGTGCTGTTAAGTGACTTTTTTCGTCGAGGTAAAGATCAAGCTTGTATATGCTTCTTGGTCGCGTTAAACACGCGTTACATTACATTATATCACAATTTTTGCATTTTGTAAAGGCTTTTTTTGAAAATCTACCGCTATTTTACATTTTATTTTGCAAAAAATATTGCTTTTGGGAAAAATTCAACTTGGTTATGATTCAAACTGGCTGTTCCAGAGATTTGCATAGAAGCCGTCTGCTCGGAGAAGCTCGCTGTGGTTACCCTTCTCTATTATCTTTCCGTTATTCATAACGAGAATAACGTCTGCCTCCTTGATAGTGGAAAGGCGATGAGCAACGACAAACGACGTTCTGCCCTTCATCATCTTTGCGAAGGCATCCTGGATCTTCATTTCGGTTCGGGTATCGATTGACGACGTCGCTTCATCGAGGATAAGCATAGGAGGAAGGCAAAGCAGAACTCTTGCGATGCAAAGCAGCTGCTTTTGTCCTTGCGAAAGCGCTCCGCCATCCTCTCCGATGACTGTATCGTATCCCTTGGGCAGCTGACGGATAAAGCTATGGGCATGCGCCTCTTTGGCGGCGGCTTTTATCTCCTCGTCGGTTGCGTCGGACTTGCCCATGGCGATATTTTCACGTATCGTTCCCGTTTTCAGCCAGGTATCCTGAAGCACCATTCCGTAGGATTGGCGCAAGGACGAGCGCGTAAGGTTTCGGATATCGTGACCGCTGACCTCGATCTTGCCACTGTTTACGTCGTAGAAACGCATAAGCAGGTTGATAACGGTGGTCTTTCCACAACCCGTAGGTCCTACGATTGCGACACGCTGACCGTTCTCTATCGAAAGATTGAAGTCCTTTATAAGCTCGCGATCGGGAGTATATGAAAACTCGACGTTTTCAATATGCACGCTACCGTCGACCTCGGTTCCTTCAAGGTTATAGGCATTTTCTGCCTCGGGGATCTGCGGCTCGGCATCTATGAGCTCAAAAACTCTTGCGGCACAAACGATCGCATTCTGAAGCTCGGTCACAACTCCCGAGATCTCGTTAAAGGGCTTGGTATACTGATTTGCGTAGCTGAGCAAGCTGGTAAGAGCTCCCACGGTAAGCGGAAGTCCCGTTATAAAGTCTCCCTTTCCCGACACGCAGATAAGCGCTCCGACAAGCGCAACTCCCGCGTAGACAAGGTTATTGACGAATCTTGTACAGGGGTTGGTCAACGAGGAATAGAAGACCGCTTTAAGTGAGCATTTTGCAAGTCTACCGTTTATCTCGTCAAACTGCTCGATTGCCTCGTCCTCGTGCGAAAAAGCCGCGACAACCTTTTGCTCGCCTATCATTTCGTCGATAAGAGCGGTCTGCTCTGCTCTAGTCTTTGACTGCTGTGCGAACAAGGAATGTGTGTTTTTTGCAATAAATGCCGCAACGAAAAGCGACAATGGAGTCACAAGGATAACGACGAGCGTTATGCTCAGATTTATCGACACCATAAACGCTATCGTGCCGATGATCGTCAAAACACCCGTGAATAGCTGCGAAAAGCCCATAAGTAATCCGTCGGAAAACTGATCTGCATCGGATATAACTCGGCTGACAGTATCTCCTACGGGATGACTGTCGATATAAGATAACGGCAGCTCCTGTATCTTATTGAAGGCATCTCTGCGAAGTCTGCGGACAATTCCAAAGGTGATTCGGTTGTTGCAGACGTTCATGAGCCATTGAAGGAGCGCTGTGATAGCCGCTACGATGCCAATTTTCAGAAGAATATTATAGATACCATTGAAATCGACGTTGCCCTTGCCGATCGCGAGGTCTATCGCGTCTCCGACAAGTACGGGAACGTAAAGCGTGAGTGCGACTATGGCTATTGCAAGTATCAGAGATATGGAAAACAGTACTCTGTACTTTTTCAGATATTTGAGCACCTTTTTGCCGGTTTCCTTATAGGTAGCGCCATTCGGCATAGCTGCTTTTTTGTTTTTTGGGGAGGTTTTTTTCTTTCTAATAATAGCCATTAATTCTCACCTCCCTTGAACTGCGAATCGTAGATCTCCTTATACACCGAGCAGGTGGCGAGGAGCTCCTCGTGTTTTCCGATTCCGACCATAGCGCCGTCGTCAAGCACGATTATCTGATCGGCATGACTGATCGACGAGGTTCTTTGAGAAATGATGAAGACTGTGGGATCGTTCTTGAGTTCTTTTAGAGCGTGACGCAATCTCGCCTCTGTTGCGAAATCAAGCGCGGAGGCGCTATCGTCGAAGATGAGGATAGGCGCGTTTTTGACTATCGCGCGAGCGATCGTGAGTCTTTGACGCTGACCGCCCGAGAAGTTTCTGCCAAACTGCGCGACCTCTGCGTCAAGCCCTCCGTCCTTTTCGGCAACGAAGTCTGCCGCCTGGGCTACTTTGAGAGCGTAGTTGAGCTCATCGTCATCTGCATTTTCATTTCCCCACAAGAGATTTGAGCGAATAGTTCCCTTGAACAGAACTGCCTTCTGCGAAACTACCGAAACGCTTTCTCGCAGAGCTTCAAGCTCATATTCCTTGACGTTTTTGCCAAATACGAGAACTTCTCCCTCGCTTGCATCGTAGAAACGTGGGATCATATTGACAAGAGAGGTCTTACCCGATCCCGTACCGCCGATGATACCGACGGTCTCGCCGCGTTTTACGGTAAAGCTGATATTTTCAAGCGTGTTTTCGCCCTCGCCGCTGTAATTAAGGGCAACGTTTTTGAATTCGACCGCAACGGTCGTGTCGGTATGATTTTCGGTCGTGCTCTTTTCTACGTTCATTCCGACGGGAGTTTCAAGCACAGACTCTATTCTGTGAGCGCAAGCGGTCGCTTTGGTCATCAGAACGATAGTATTAGCAAGCTTTACGAGCTCGACAAGTATTTGCGACATATAGTTATACATTGCAAAGAGGTCGCCCTGACTCATATTGCCTGAATTTATCTCTGCCGACGAAAGATATACGACGGCAACAACACCGAGGTTGATGATAACGTAGGTCATAGGATTCATCAGCGCGGTGATCTTTCCGACGAAATTTTGCACGTCGGTATGCTCGTGATTTGCCTCGCTGAATGCCTTTTTCTCGCTCTCCTCTTTGTTGAACGCTCTAATAACGCGAACACCGCCGAGATTTTCTCGTGTAAGCGAGGTGACCTTGTCGAGTCTGCTCTGTACCTTTTTATAAAGCGGGATTCCTGCAAGTATTATACTGAATACGACGACTGCCAAAAGAGGAATAACTATTGCAAATATCGGCGCGACCCTATTGCTCTTATCAATGATAAACGCCATTATCATTGCGCCAAAAACAATTATCGGGGAACGCAAAAACAGGCGCAGAGCCATATTGACTCCCGATTGGACCTGATTTACGTCGCTCGTCATTCTCGTTATCAGCGAGGATCGTCCGATCTTGTCCGAATTGGAATAAGAAAGTCCTTGTATGTGTGAAAAAAGGTCGTGGCGAAGTCCCGTAGACGTGCCGACTGCCGCTTTTGCCGCGAAATATTGTGCGATTATCGTGCAGGTAAGTCCAATAACTCCGAGCGCGACGAGTACAAGGCACCCCGACACTATGTAGCTCGTATCGTTATTTTTGATGCCCACGTCCATTATCATCTTTACGACGATAGGCACGAAAAGGTCAAAGCACGCCTCAAGTAGCTTGAAAAGCGGTGCCATAACGCACTCGAGCTTATATTTTTTCAGATATTTTAAAACGAGTTTCATTGATTACTCCCATATCTTGTTTATCCTTATAATTATATCATCTTTTGTCTTTAATTGCAAGAGGCAAAGTGAAAATTGCGTTTTCTTTGCGTTTACACTCAATATTCACGAAAAAAACTAAAAAAAATCATATAAATCGGCGACAGAAAAGCATAACATTAACAATTACTTAACATTATTGTGTTAGAATACAAAATGTATTTTTATGTGAACTTAACACAGGAGGTTTGCCAATGCTGAAATTGAAAGGAATCACCAAGGACTACGTTTCGGGTGATTCAACAGTCAGGGCACTCAAGGGTATCGATCTTGAATTTCGTGAGAATGAATTTGTTTCTATTCTCGGTCCCTCGGGCTGCGGAAAAACTACGCTACTTAACATCATAGGCGGTCTTGACAGATATACTGACGGCGATCTTATCATCAACGGAAGATCGACCAAGGATTTTAAGGACAGAGATTGGGACACTTACAGAAATCACTCTGTAGGATTCGTTTTCCAGAGCTACAATCTTATTCCCCATCAGTCAGTTCTTGCAAACGTCGAGCT
>JAZSGD010000244.1:0-6606 GCA_045532555.1 Eubacteriales bacterium
GTTACGCGAAAGGATCGGGAAAATAACGCCGACCGTGCCGCCGCCAAGCTTTGCCTTTACGTCGGTTGCAATGTCGTCGACCGATGCGTAGTTACCCTGAACGCGCGCAACTACGGACTCTGTGATAGAGATAACGTCGCGATCACGGAGCTCAAAGCCCTCGGACTCCGCCGCTTCAAGCACGGTGTCGGTAACGATAGCCGCTAGATCGTCACCCTGTCGGAATATGGGGCAACGAATACCTCTTGATACGGTACCTACTTTTCTTGTTTTCTGTTCCATAATTTTATACTCCTAAATCATATAGAATCAAAAAGAAATCTGAGGTAAATCTGACGTCGCGCGAGGCGAGAGATCAATTTACATTCCATTATATCAAATTTCAACGCAATATTCAAGATATTTTTTGAAAAAAACACGCGTTTTTTTGTAAAAATCGGTCTACATTATCATCTTAACAAAGTGAATTATATCACTCTGTATATTATTTGTCAATAATTTTGAAATAGCAGACCATAACGAAATTATTTATCACAAAAAATATTTTTTTGTGAAATTTTACAATTTGGGCGATTTGAAGAAAAAACATAGCAGCGGACAGAGCCGCTGCTGTATTTTTTAGATGCTATTCGCTATATTTTTGAAGTAATCGGTGTCCTCGGGTATCGGGGGGGCGAGCAGGGAGTCAAAAAGCTCTGATCCTATGTATTCTCTTGCCTCGGATATCCATTTTTCCTCGCCTGCGCTTTCCATATCGCGTATAGCGAAACAGATCTTTTTATAATCTCCGGGAGTGATGAGAATGTGTCGTGGATCGGCATAACCGTTTTCGTAACGAATTCCGAGGTGCAGACCGCTTTCGTCGTCAAGCGGCATGTCGGCATAACGGTTTATTATAAACCAATCAATGTTTTCGCATTTGCGGAGCTTGAGGTATGCCAGAACGAAAGCGTACGCGCCCTTGTTTTCGGTCTCGGGATCTTCACCGTTCGTGTGGAATCCCTGCTCGTCGAAGACTACGCGGCGAGGCTTGCCTCGATAGGTAAGCTCGGGAAGCTCGACCAACTCTTGCCATACCTCGAGATTTTTCATCGTTATTCTTGTCGAATCGAACGAGAACGTGGCGGTCTTGTCGTGGTAAAAGTCGGGGCGGGAGAGATCCTCGGGATAAGGGTGTGCCGAGATACCCCAATCAAAATCTCCGTCTCGTCTGCAATAAGCCGCGAGATAAGCAAGGCAGTCGCGCGAGGGATAGTGGCGCATGCGGTCGGGCTCGAGAATATGGTCGGCAAAATTGTGGTCAAAGGAGACGTCAACGCGGAAGCTTGCGTTGTATTTTCGCGCGATCAGATGCGCCAAACGAAGCTGCTCGGTGTATTCCTCCATATAATCGGCACAAGACATTCTGCCGCAGTTGTGCCAGGTATTTTGTGCGTTTATCTCGTTGCCGATATCCATTACGGTCGAGCAGAACAGAGGACTTTTCGGGTCGGCATAGCGCGCGCAGAGAAAATCGATGCAAGCGCAGTACATATCAAGTCCTTCTTCGGTGCGGATGTTGAACGCGCTCATCTGCTCGTTAAATCCTGTTGGCTCGTAGTCGGGGTGGCCGATGACCTTGACAAGCCCATCGTCAGAGCCGCAAAGACGGTAGCTGAATCGGTTGATAAGTCTTATCAGGCAAGGGATCTTGCGCTTTACGCAGGGAAGCATGAGCTCATCGTAAAGCTGCATAAATTCGCGGTCGAAATAGTAGGTCTTGCCGTTCCATTCGTGTGCGACGTCGTCTTCCTTTGGAGAAACTGTTTGTATCCATGCGGTGTTGAATTCATTCATCATACAGCCAAATCCAAGCAGATCCATATCCTCCTCGGTGGAGGTCACCCACGTGCCCACGGGCTTTTTGACCGTGAATTCAAAGTTGTCCTTGGAAAAATCGTCGTCGAGGTCGGTGACGTAGCGCACGCCGTCGAGTCTTTTGCCGTCGATTTCAACTTCAAAGCGACAGATAGAGAGATCGTAGCCGTCCACGTATCTTGGCAGAACGATACTGTCCTTTTGCGCGGAGGAGCCTTCAAAGATCAGTCTGCCGGGAGTCTTGTTATCCCTTGAGTTTCCGTGGACCAGCGGCACGAAGGCTCTTGCGACTGCCTTTGTGGCGAGAGAAAGCTCGGGAATCAGGATTTTTATTTCGCTTGATGATGCAATAATGTTTGATACTTTCATAATGTGACCTTTTTGGAGTTTAATAATGGATTGTTTGGGAATGTCTTATTATACCATACTTTTAGTAAAAAATCAACCATAGCAAGCAGAAGGACTTGAACCTTAGCACAAAAATTGCAAGCAATTTTTGGCGGAGGCGTTCTGCATAAACCATGCTACCCCAGCCAAAAAGAATGGGGATGGCAATTTTCCGTCCCTGTTCTTTTTGTGATACCACTACAAAATAGATCCGTACTACAAGTTTTTTCGAAACCGATCCATACTTTTCAGTCAGCGGATAGACTTATCCCTTGGCGGTGATGAGCTGCGAAAATCTCCCCGAAAGAGATTTTCGGGCTATGCCGGTAAACGAAGCTATGTAATATCAAATGATATTCAAGCTCGCTTTATCATTTGCCAGTATTGCTAAACGCTTATACGCACCGAAAAACGTATCTAAGTGGTAATCGGTCATGAAATAAAACGCCCCTTGATTTTGTTCTCTGCACTTCGCATGATATGAAAGGACTCTGAGCATATGTAAAGCCGCAAAAATATAGATTGCTTTTTCTTCGTCATCGTTCAAAAGGCGAATGTCACTATAACCCTTAATTACAGAATGCCAAAGATCCTTTTCGTAGATTTCCTTATCCATAAAAGTCAAATTGGCAAGCAAAACTCCCAAATCGTATGCAAAATACCCTTGCCCCATGCAATCGAAGTCAAACATAACCGGATGCTCACCGTTGAAAAAATAATTGTTGGGTTGCACATCGCCGTGACAGAAACCGACTGTACCGTTGTGTTTGGAAAGCGTTAAATCAACCGACAACCACAACGGCAATGCAGTTTTGCTTAAAAAATCAAGATCATCTGTACGGTGTTTCAGAAAAGGATTCAGCAATCGGGTAGGTTCTTCTACGAGCATTATTTCATCTATTGATGGTCTTGCAGAATGATCTTGGAAGGAAAGCGAGGATGTATGTATCCGTGCGAGAAGGTTTCCGAGATTTTTCATTCTAATATTTGCATCTCCCATGGGGGATTGCGCAATACCGCGGAACAAAACGGCTTGGCGCACACCTTCGGGTGCACCCAGCTCCAATACATAGGATTTGTCTTTACATTGAATCGGTTCAACCACGGACAATCCACGAGCGCGAAGATGCTGAATAAATTGAATTTCTTCCTCAATTTGTATCGTGTTATATACGTTAAATAATGATACTCGCAGGAAATAACTGTTATTTTTTGCAGTTATCATATATATGTCATTTAATCCGGATTTGAAGAATATGCATGAGGAATCTGTTGGTAAATTATAATGATGCTTTAATTCTTCTAAAAGCGCACCAGGCGAAAATTGTGAATAGTTTACTTTGATTGAACTCATTTGTTTTCTCCTTTCGCCGTATTGATGGAGGCGATCAGCATTCTTCGGATAGAGCCGCAATCGTGCAGAACACTTTTCGCAATATCTTCCGAAATAATATTTGCCTTTTGCGCAATCTCGATCCAATATTCCGTTTCATAACATTCTTTGAGTGATATTTGTAGCTTCGCAACAAAGTCTGCCTTGCTATGGGCATATTTAGCCTCTCTGATGTTTGCACCAATGCTTGTTCCGCTTCTTTCAAGCTGATTGGCTAAAGAATAATGTCCTTTGATGCCGTCGGTCAGATTCAAAATCTTAACTGCAAATTCGGTTGACATATCCGCAAGCTTGTTTTCTGCCATCGTTATCACCTCTTTCGTTCATTATATCATAAAACTAATAAAAAGTCAATGAAATCGTGCTACGCACGATGAAATCCGGGCAAGCTCGGATGAAATCTTCAGCCTACGGCTTCAGATGAAATTAAATCCGCCTACCATCTTCCCGCGTCAGCGGGATTTCATCGCGAAGCGATTTCATCCACCGCAGGTGGATTTCTTCCGCCAACGGCGGATTTAGTTGAAAAAAGCCATCCGCTTGCGCGAATGGCTTTTTTCTTGGCAGGGGCAGAAGGACTTGAACCCACGACCCTTGGTTTTGGAGACCAGTACTCTACCAACTGAGCTATACCCCTGTATTCTGCTGTTTTTCATCACAGCCTTAATATTATATCACAGACTTAAACAAATTTCAATAGGTTTTTGAAAAATTATTTAATTTTTTTATTCCCAATATTTTTCACTGTTTATTGACATAATTTTGTGTTTATGTTACAATATCCTTAAAGGATAGAATGCCAATTTTTGCGGAGGATAAATGCTTTGACAGTCATCAGAAAAACAGATACAAAAGACCTCGAGAGCATTATGCCGATATTTTCCGAGGCGAGAAAAACGATCGTTTTGCTCGGGATCGACCAATGGCAGAATGGCTATCCGTCACAAACGGTCATCGAGCAAGACATAGATAAAGAGCAGTCCTATTGCGTTATTGTCGGCGAAAAAATCTGTGCGACGTTCGCCATACTTTTGCACGGCGAGCCGACTTACGATGAAATTTTCGACGGAAAATGGCTTACAGGCGAAGAAAAGGGACAGTATCTCGCGATCCACCGCGTTGCGATCGCGGTTGCGAGCCGAGGCAGCGGTTTGTCGGGAAAAATAATCGATTACGCCGCCGAGCTTGCCGGATTTCTCGGCAAAAGATCCTTGAGAATAGACACCCACGAGGGAAACGTTGTTATGAGACGGATGCTTGAGAAAAACGGCTTTATTCATTGCGGCACGATATTTCTTAATGACGGAGACAAAAGAGTTGCCTATGAAAAACTACTTGAACAAGGAGACCTGATATGAGAATAGGAATAGAATCCCCCGCATATCTGCAGTACGGAGTTGCCGAAGGCGCAAGACGGGCAAAAGAGCACGGATTCGATTGCTTTGATTATTCAAATTTCGTCCACACGAACACCGATTTTTTCAATCTGCCCGAAACCGAGTTTGAAAAAGAGCTGACACGGCAGAGAACACTTATAGAAGCAGAGGGAATACGTGTAAATCAATCGCACGCACCCTGGGAAATGCCCGTGAAGTGCGATACTCCCGAGGCGAGAGCAATAATGCTTGAGAAAGCGTCGAAGGCGATGAGAGGAACGGCATACATCGGCGCAACTGATTTCGTTATTCACGCGATTATGCCGTTTGGCGAGAATAGCCCCGAAAATCCCGAGCTTATGCGCGATCTCAACGCGGAGTTTATGGGCAAGCTTGCCGAGGTTGCAAAGGAATACGGAGTGAAGCATATAAATATCGAAAATCTGCCTTTTCCTCAGCTCCCGATCAATCACACAAACCAGTGCCTTGATTTCGTCAAGAGAATGAACAGGGAAACGAACAGCGACATATTCCGCGTTTGTCTCGACACGGGACATAGTAATTTCTGCGGCGAAAGCCCTGCGGACGCAGTAAGAACGCTTGGCTCTTATCTCGGAGCTCTGCACGTCCACGACAATGACGGTACGGCGGACTCCCACCGCATCCCCGGTATGGGAACGATAGATTGGAACGATTTTTCCGTCGCGCTTGCCGAGATCGGCTTTGACGGAGTTTTAAATTTTGAAACTATGGTTTCTTGGGATATTCCGCACGGCGACGAGCGAGACCGCCTCGAGCGAGAGCTTGCGCTTATCGGACATAAGCTCGCGAAAAACATCTGATCTTAATATAATGATATATCAACTCACAAAGGAGAAACCAAATGAAAGAATTACATTTGATCTGTAACGCACACCTCGACCCCGTTTGGCAGTGGGATTGGAACGAGGGAGCAACAGCGGCGCTGGCAACCTTCTATTCCGCGGCGCAGCTGGCAGACGAGTACGACTACATATTCTGTCACAACGAGGCACTTCTGTATGAATGGATCGAGGAGCACGACCCCGCGCTCTTTGAGCGCATCCGCGAGCTTGTAAAGGCAGGCAAATGGCATATTATGGGCGGCTGGTACGTTCAGCCCGACTGCACCGTGCCCTCGGGAGAGGGATTCGTTCGTCAGATCGAATCGGGACTTTCATATTTCAAAGAAAAATTTGGCGTAAGACCGACGGTCGCCGTAAACTTTGACTCGTTCGGGCACACGCAGGGTCTTGTGCAGATACTTAAAAAGTGCGGATACGAGGGATATATCTTCTGCAGACCGATGACCGGGCTGATGGATCTGCCCGACAGAGTCTTCAACTGGGTGGGATTTGACGGAAGCACGGTCAAGGCGTCACGTTTTGAGGAAGTCGGAGGCCAAGCGGTCTTAGGAAGACAATACTCAGGAACAACTCCTTGGCTCACAGAACGACATGGCTACGATCCGACTTTATCTTCTGCAGACCGATGACCGGGCTGATGGATCTGCCCGACAGAGTCTTCAACTGGGTGGGATTTGACGGAAGCACGGTCAAGGCGTCACGTTTTGAG
>JAZSGD010000297.1:0-5014 GCA_045532555.1 Eubacteriales bacterium
ACAATACTCAGGAACAACTCCTTGGCTCACAGAACGACATGGCTACGATCCGACTTAGAAAGTGTGCTTGGCTGGAAGGCGGAGTTCGGCATCACGGAGATGTGTCGCGACGCAAATAATTGGCAGACAAAGAATCCTAATGGATACGATTCTTAATAACTATAAGGGGCGAGCATTTCGCCCCTATATTTGAATGGAGATCGATATGAATATAGAAAAATGTTATTTTGGCGAAGCGTTCGGCAAAGCGGTCGATAAATATACCCTGACTGTTGACAGCGGTATGAACGTGAGCATAATCACGCTTGGCGGCGCGATACAAAGATTGCTCGTTCCCGACCGAGAGGGCAAGCTTGCAGATGTTGTCGGCGGATACGATGATATTTCCGACTACGTCGAGGGCGACGGCTATCAGGGCGCGCTTATCGGTCGCTTTGGCAACCGTATCGCAAAGGGCGCTTTTACGCTCGACGGAGTCGACTACAAGCTCTTTATCAACAACGGACCCAACCACCTCCACGGCGGCAAGCTCGGCTTTTCGCATAAGGTCTGGGATGCCGAGGCGGGAATAGAGGATGACGGCTGTACCCTGACCCTCAAATATACCTCACCCGACGGTGAGGAGGGCTACCCGGGCACGCTTAAGGTCACCGTGACCTACAAATTGAGTCAGGACAACGCGCTTTCGATAAAATATCACGCCGTGACTGATAAAAAGACCGTATTGAACCTCACCAACCACACGTATTTCAATCTCGGCGGCTTTGCTTCGGGCAAGATCTTTGACCACGAGCTCTGGATCGATGCAGATAGCTTCCTCGAGACCGACGAAACGCTTATCCCGACGGGCAGACGCGTGTCGGTGGAGGGAACTGCGTTCGATTTCCGCACCCCCAAGACGATTGGGCGCGACTTTGACCTCTCCTACGAGCCGTTGAGAATCGCGGGCGGCTACGATCACTGTATGAATTTCACAAAGAGAGCCGAGCCGATGAGAGAGGCGAGAGCCCGCGTCTACGAGCATAAAAGCGGCAGAGTGATGGAGGTCTGGACCGACCAGCTCTGCGTGCAGTTTTATTCGGGCAACTTTCTGAACAATCCCGACCACGATTTTAAGGGCGGATACAAGCAGGGACTTCAGAATATGTTTTGCCTTGAAACGCAGAAAATGCCCGACAGTGTCAATCGTCCCGACTTCACCGATTGCACCCTTGACGTTGGCGAGACCTACGAAACTATAACAGTTTATAAGTTTTTGACGAGATAAAACGGCATATATTTACTTAAATACAAAATTTCGGCAGAGCCCTTTATGTTGAGCCGTCTCTTTTTGCAAAAAAAACAGTCCATTTTCAAAAAACAGTCCGTTTATATATTGAAATATTCTGTATTTTATGGTATAATACTGTGAATGGCTTTAACTTGTCGAAATGATGAATTGATTTTGTTTGCAGAAAATCCTTGGATGAGGTGTTCTATATGACTACGATACATTCTTTAGATACAATGAAAAAAAAGGAACCCATAGATGGATTCTTGAACAGCATTATTTGCGGTGATAGTTTGGAAGTAATGCGGAGACTTCCGTCCCAAAGTGTAGATTTATTCGTTACCTCACCGCCATACAACTTGAAAAACTCCACTGGCAACGGAATGAAAGACGGAAGAGGTGGTAAGTGGGAAAACGCCGCTTTACAAAAGGGATATGTCAATCATACCGACGATATGCCGTACGATGAATACGTAAAATGGCAAAGAGCTTGTTTGAGGCAAATGTTTCGTTTGCTCAAGGATGATGGTGCGATTTTCTACAACCATAAATGGAGAGTACAAGCTGGCTTAATACAAGACCGCCACGAAATACTCCGTGGATTTCCTGTACGCCAAATAATCATTTGGCGTAGAAAAGGTGGTATTAACTTTAATGCCGGATATTTCTTGCCTACCTATGAAGTTATTTACCTTATAGCTAAACCCAATTTCAAATTAGCTCAAGGTGCAAATAGACTTGGTGATGTTTGGGAAATAACGCAAGAAAGCAAAAATCCCCATCCGGCACCTTTCCCCGAAGAACTGATTGACAGAATTGTGACCTCAACAAACGCACAGGTTGTTTTGGATCCGTTTGGTGGCTCCGGTACATCGGCGGTATCTGCAAAGAAAGCCGGAAGAGATTTTATTTATATTGACAATTCGGAAACTTACTGTGAAATGGCACGTAAGCGAATTGACGGAGAGGAGTGGCAAAATGAGTAACCCTAAAAATGCTTTTGACGAAGTCGTTTATAACAGCCCTTGGAGAAATGCGTATTGGTTTGCCAGAATGTTGCTGAATACTGACCAATACGGTGCAATAGGCAAAAAAGATGCTCTTATGTCCTCTCTTGTTAGCGAAATCGAAGCGGTGATTGAACAGAAATCTCTGACCGATGAAGAAAAATACAAAGTTTGCCTTAACATAATTCGTAACAAAATAGGAAACACCGCAAGAGCTGGTTCAAAAACAGCAAATCTGTATGAGGATTTGCTCGTGGCATTAGAAAGCGAGTTGCTGACGATTACAGATATTATCGTGTTTGCTGTTACAATAAAGTATGTTGTTCAACCGGCAAATGTGGCTCTTAACAATGTTCCCAGCGATGATATAGAGTTTTGCCATACTACCGCTAAAAACATTCTTGACACGCTGGGGAAAGAGAATGTGGGTAAGGTTATATCCGTATGGGATACGCTTGGAGTAAGAGGTTGCTTGGATGTTGAACGCAGAGAAATAATAAGGGAATTTACCAAATTACGTGCCAATTTGAATGCTCTTTCTATTCCAAGAACCGAACTTGAGGATAATGCTATTCTCACAGCATTTACTCAAGAATTTGAGCGACGTGCAGGACAAAAGAGAAAATCGAGAGCAGGCGGAAGTCTTGAAGATATATCCACCTTCTTATTCAATTACTATGGTTTCAAATCTCACGAAAAGCCGGACCATTTTCAAACCGATATCGAGGTGGATAAATGGTTCAAGTGTAAAGATGGCTGGAGCATAGGTATTAGTTGCAAAAGAACACTTCGTGAAAGATGGAAACAGGTTTCTTCTGCAGATGGCAACGCTCTTTCTCGATACAAAATCAAGGAAATTTGGCACTTGATTACATACGATAGAGATTTGAGTGATGATAAAATCACAATGCTTGGACAGCAACGCCAAGTATTCTATCTGGCTGACGAAAGCCCCATCTATAAACATGCAAAAGAGCATATCGGAATGCGTGATTACGTTCGTCCATTAAGTCACTTGATTGACGATATTAAGAAAGAACAAGGTATCAAGTAAAAAGATAGAATGCCTTAAAATCTTGGTGCAAATTTGGTGCAACACTTTATCAAACGATACTCACGATATTCACGATATCGTACGAAAACACACGATAAATACACGATATCACACGTATTTCCACGATGTTCACGATATCAAACAGTATTGCTAAAACTCAAAGAGATAAAACGGCATATATTTACTTAAATACAAAATTTCGGCAGAGACCTTGCGCCTCTGCCGATTTTTTTATCTATAAAGCAAATATTTCGAAATTTCAATCATGTTCTCATTTTCCGAGGTGTTGATTATCTCGATCTCGCCTTCACCGTCGTCGCGAAGAAGTCCGAGCTCATCAAGTCGGCGTCTCGTATGCCGCGCCGTGCCCTCGCCACCGTCAAGCACGACCGTCTCGGCAGGAAATTGCTCCGCGATCAGCGCCTTCACGTGCGGATAGTGAGTGCAGCCGAGAACCACCGCGTCGATCCGCTTGCTCTTGTAAGGCTCGAAAAGCTTTGTGAGATATGCTCTTATCTCGTCGCTCTCCACGTCTCCCGTTTCGATAAGCTCAACGAGTCCGGGGCAGGGTAACGGCAAAAATTCGCCCTTTCCCGAAAAGCGGGCAACAAGCGCCTGGAATTTCTCCTCGCGCAGAGTCAGCGGAGTTGCCATAACGATGACTCTCGGGTGCTCGCAAAGCTCACTTGCGGGCTTGACCGCAGGCTCAATGCCGATAATGAGCAGCTCGGGGTTTTCCTCGCGCAAGATCTTCGCCGCAACGCTCGTAGCGGTGTTGCAGGCGATGACGAATGCCTTGATCCCACGCTCCTTGAGCAGTGCGAGATTTTTTCTCGTTATTTCAAGCACCTCGGGCTTGGTCTTCGTGCCGTAGGGGGCGTTTATCGAGTCGCCGAAATACAAAAAGCGCTCGTTTGGCATGATCTTTACAAGCTCACGCAAAACGCTGATACCGCCGAGTCCCGAGTCCATGACCGCGATCGGCAGATCCTTTTTGTTGTCCATTCGTCTCACCTCTTTTTGAAATCCCGCCCTGAAGCGCCGTTTAGCTGCTTGCGGTCACTTCCTCCGCCGCCAAATATTATTATAGCACATCTCTCAATCTTTTGCAATAGTATTTTGCGTTTTCGGCGTGTTGTTGCCCGATTTTTTCTCAAATTTCACCCTTTCACCGTCGAAGTAAGCGCGAATGAAGTCACCGCGCGAAAAATCGCCCGAAAGCAGAGCCTCGGAGTAAGGATTTTCAACCAGCTTCGTGATAGCCCTGCGTAGCGGTCGCGCACCGTATTCGGAGGGATATTCGTGCTCGACTATCGCATCGGAAACGCTTTCGTCGAACTCGATGAACACGCCCGAGCCCTCGATCCTGTCGGTCACCGCCGAGAGCATAAGCTCGGCAATTTTTTTGAGCGACTCGCGCGAAAGAGGAGCGAAGCAGATGATCTCGTCAACGCGGTTGAGAAATTCAGGACGAAAATGGCGGCGCAGAGCGTCAAGCACGCGTTGCTCGTCTCTTTTTTCGTCCTCTCCGCTGCCCGACAGAGCAAATCCGAGGCTTCCGACCTCGCCGTGCGCCTTCGCGCCGAGATTGGTAGTCATTATTACGATCGCGTTTTTGAAATCCACCCGCCGACCCTGTGAGTCGGTCAGTATCCCGTCGTCAAGTATCTGCAAAAGCAGACC
>JAZSGD010000258.1:0-3055 GCA_045532555.1 Eubacteriales bacterium
TGGCTACGATCCGACTTCGTCGTACATATCTACCCCTTGGAACGCAGAAGATACCTGAACCTGAGTGAATCCCTCAATATACCATTCAAGCTGAATAAACTTTCCGTCGTTGCCGGGTCTCATAATAGTCTGAACACCGTATCCATCTCTTTCAGCGTCACTGCTTGCAAGCTCTACCATCGGCTCGCTCCAGAGATTAAGATTGAGCCACTTATCAGGCGCGTCGTAAGAGAACTCGTCAACGCGGATAAGCATGTAAACGCCTTCCTTGAGATCGTATGTGCTCTTGGTCTGAAGACCTCCTCTAGGGCTCTGACCTGCATAGAACTCGGGAGAAATGGTATGGAATCCCTCGTTCGTGTATTCATAGCCCATAACGCTTACGTATTCGTCATCCTCATAGTCGTCGCGGTACTGCTCCTTGCGGGCATATACCATCCAGTCACCCTCGACCGCAGATGCGGGGAGAGAGACGATAATGAGGGTCGAAACGATCATAGCAACTGCCAACAGTAACGATAAAAACCTTTTCATAGTTAGAACCTCCTAAAAAGCTGTCAGACGATCATCGTCCTATCTTTCATTTTACCACCAAAGCCATTTTTTGTAAATTGACATTTTAAATCAAAAAGCCCCGCGTTTTTTGTGGATAGTAAACAATAGTTTCGGCAGCCGAGCGACACGACCGAACGGCGACGAATCGATCAACCGTTTTCAAAAAATTTTCCCTGCCAAAGATCCTCGGAAAACATCTTTTTATCAATATTATTTATAACTATCGTCTTTTTTCGACTCCACTCGGGAGCTAAGAGCTCGCTCTGCATACCGTCGCCCGTCAGTCTGCCCACCACGGTCTCGGGAGGAAGAAGTGTCAGCGCCTCAGCGACTATATCAACGTATTCCTCCATTTCAAGCGGCTCGTATCCGCCCTCAAGATATATCTCGCCAAGCCTCGTTCCCCTAATGACGTGAAGCAAATGAAATTTCACCTGATCTGGCATCAGCCTCGCAACCTCTTTGACTGACTCAAGCATCATCTCCCTATTCTCCTCGGGCAACCCGAAGATCAGATGTACGCATATCTGTATCTTGTCCGATGCTTTCCTCAATTTCGCGTATCCCTCGAGAAAATCCGCAAACGTATGCCCTCTGTTAATAGCAAAAGCGACCGAATCGTGAACCGTCTGCAATCCAAGCTCAACGGTCAATACTGTCCTCTCTGCCAAGGACGCAAGATACTCCACCGCGTCATCCTCAAGACAATCGGCACGCGTGGCGATGTTCACTCCAACGACGCCCTCCTTGCCTGCGACCGCCTCGACCTTTTCTCTTATTACCTCTAGCGGCGCATAGGTGTTGGTGTGCGCCTGAAAATACGGAATATATTTGTCGGTCTTCCACTTGGACGACAGCTGAGCCTTAACTATCTCAAACTGCTCCTCAACGGGCAAGACTGCGTCAGCCGCAAAATCCCCACTTCCCCTCGGCGAGCAATAAATGCATCCTCCGACAGAGCATTTTCCGTCGATATTCGGGCAGGTAAAACCCGCGTCAAGCGGTATCTTCATACACTTTCCGCCAAACGTCTGTCTTAGATAATAGTCGTAGGTGTAATATCGCTTGTTGCTGTCACTGTTCGGATACGGATTTATATCCTTCTGTTTTATCTTCATTGATACTCCTTGATTCCTTAAAACGCAAGGGACGGTAATAAAAATTGCCGCCCCTCGTGCTATCAGGATTATTCTAATAAATTCAATTATTCAAAAATTTTTCGGCAGCCGCAAGTTTAACGCATACGGTCAATACTCCCATAGCTCTGTCAAGCTCCTCGATAGTCGGATACGTGGGCGCAATACGGATGTTGCTGTCGTCGGGGTCAATGCCGTAAGGATAGGTCGCACCAACGGTCGTCAGCGTCAGTCCCGCATCCTTTGCGAGCTGATACGAGCGCTTCGCGCATCCCTTTTCAACGAAAAGGCTGATAAAATATCCGCCGTTGGGATCGGTCCATTTCGCGATACCGCGCGGAGCGAGCTCGCGCGTAAGATGCTCCTTAACGAGAGCAAACTTGGGCGCTATAATCGCCGCATGCTTTTTCATGTGAGCCTTAACATTTTCGGGTGTCTTGAAGAACTTAACGTGACGCAGCTGATTGAGCTTATCGAAGTTAATAGTCTGCGCCATCATAATCTTTTTGATCTGCTTGAGATTGTTCTCACTCGCCGCCATAAGCGCAACGCCCGCACCGGGATAGGTTATCTTGGACGTTGAATAGAAGCAAAGAACTCTGTCGGGATTGCCCGCCTTGCAACACTCCTCGATAATGTCGAGAAGCTCGTCACCCTTGTCGTAAAGATCGTGAATAGCGTACGCGTTATCCCACATGATTCTGAAATCGTGCGCCGCGGTCTTCATAGAAGCAAGACGGCGAACAGTGTCGTCGGAATATGTGATTCCGTCGGGATTGGAATACTTCGGGTTGCACCAGATTCCCTTTACCGCGGGATCCTTAACAAGCTCCTCAACGGCATCCATATCGGGACCCGTAGGAGTCATATTTACGTTGACCATCTCGATGCCAAGCGACTGTGTAACCATAAAGTGGCGGTCGTATCCGGGCACGGGACAGATAAACTTGACCTTTTCTTCCTTGCACCAGGGGCGCTCACTTCCGCAAACACCATAAAGCATCGCGCGACTGAGAGTGTCGTACATAAAGTTCAGCGACGAGCTTCCTCCAAGCAGAATGTTCTCCGAAGGAATAGTTAAAAGCTCGGAAAAGAGCTTTTGCGCCTCGGGCACACCCTCAAAAAGACCGTAGTTGCGGCAATCAAAGCCCGCCTCGGTCTTGCAGTCGTCAGATCCGTGTAATATATCAAGGATGCCGTCGGACAGATCAAGCTGCGCCGTACAGGGCTTTCCTCTCGATATATCGAGCTTAAGTCCGCTTGCTTTTATTTTTTCATATTCGTTTTTCAAGCTCTCGTACTCTGCAAGGAGAGCTTCATGTGACATTTCGCAATATTTCATCAAAAATTACTCCGTTTTTTCA
>JAZSGD010000172.1:0-2166 GCA_045532555.1 Eubacteriales bacterium
ACCCGCTCCTTGCCCCCCAGACCGACAGGCCTCCCACCGGACTTAGGGGGCCTGCGGTCCCGCCCCCCCGGCGCCCCCCCCCGCTGATACCGACAGTCCCGCCAAGCAGGGCTTTTGGGGGATATTTGAGGTCTTTGTCGACACGATCCTGCTCTGCACTCTCACCGCCCTGGTAATCATCGTCTCTGTGCTTGGCAGCTCGGCGCAAAGCATTCTCTCTTACTCCGAAAACCCAATGATGATGACGATAAAGGCATATTCAAGCGTGCTCGGTGGCTGGTCGGAATATTTTATGGCGATATCCGTGCTGCTTTTCGCATTCGCCACAATGATCTGCTGGGCGCACTATGGCAAAGAAAGTATCCTTTATATAACGAAAAATCGCGCGTTTACCACCGTCTATATCCTCATATATTGCCTCTTTATTTTCATCGGCGCGCTGACCGCCCCAAAGCTTGCGTGGCTCGCCGCAGACCTCGCTCTCGGGATCATGACGATAATTAACCTCGCAGTCCTGTTCCTTATGTCCGACGAGGTGAGATGCGAGACCGACAAATTTTTCAACCAAAATGGGAGAAAGCCGTAATGCCTTCTCCCGTTTTATATTCGTTTATATTCCCAGCGCAAGTGACGCAATAGCGAAATAGACCACAAGCGTGATGATATCAACAACCGTGGTAATAAACGGTGATGCCATGACCGCAGGGTCAAGACCGATCTTCTTCGCAGCCATCGGGAAAATAACTCCCACGACCTTCGCGATAACCACCGCAAAGAACGCGGTCACGCTGACTATCGCGGCGATCGCAATATTGTTCTGCACCGCGCCTGTGGCAAGAACCTCCTCGGCCTGCAAGCGAAAATCAATGACCATAGTCTTGATAAAGCAAACGATCGAAAGACACGCCGCGCAAAGCAAAGAAACTCTAAATTCCTTCCAAAGAACCTTAAAAAAGTTCTTCATCGAGATCTCGTCAAGCGAGAGCGCACGAATGATCGCAACCGACGACTGACTTCCCGCGTTACCGCCCGTATTCATCAGCATCGGGAAGAATGCCGCAAGTATGGCATACGTGCCGATAGCATCCTCGTAGTGCGTAATGACCGCACTTGAAAAGACCGCCGCGATCATCAATATAAGCAACCACGGAAAGCGCTTTTTCCAGGTCTCAAAAACACCCGTCTTAAGATAGGGCTTGTCGGTAGGAGTAATACCTGCCATGATCTCGATATCCTCGGTAGCCTCCTCGTTAATGACGTCGATAGCATCATCGACCGTCACGATACCGACAAGGCGCATTTCCTTGTCAACGATAGGAAGCGCAAGCAGACCGTACTTCGCGATCGTGTCCGCCGCATATTCTCGGTCGTCCACGGTAGCCGCGTAGATCGGATCCTCGGTCATCAGATCCTTGATAAGAGTATCACCCTTCGAGAAAAGCAGATCCTTGAACGATACGGTTCCCTGCAAAACTCTGCGTTCGTCGGTAACGTACGCATAGTAAACGGTTTCCTTGTCCACACCGGTCTTTCGTATATAATCGATCGCCTGTGCAACGGTCATTTCAGCGCGCAGATTGACAAATTCCGCGGTCATTTCACTTCCCGCACTACCCTCGGGGTACGACAAATACTGATTTATCTCCTTTCGGGTCTCGGGTGTGACGTTTTTCATTATTCGGGTAACGATGTTAGCGGGTAGCTCGCTGATCGTCTCGGCAGCATCGTCAAGTGCCAGCTCCTCGATGATTCGAGTGATCTCACGGTCGGTCATCGCCTCAATGATATACTTCTGCATATCGCTGTCAAGCTCTGCGAAAACCTCCGCGGCAATATCCTTGCCTAAAAGCTTGAATACCGCGGGAATTCTCTTATTGTCAAGCTCGGAAAAGAAATCTGCAACGTCAACGGGGTTCATTTCGCCTAACTCTTTGGCAAATTTGGGAAATTGTCGGGCTTCAAGCAACTCGTTAAGCTCATCAAAACGGCTTTCCATCTCTTCTTCTCGTTGCTCTTCCGCACCCTCGAATTCTTCTTTTTCTACTTCGACCTTTTCGTCAAGGTCCTTGTCGAAATCTTCCATTTCTTTTCCTCCTTTGCATTCATTTGATCCGTAAAAACGCGCTGATACGAACGACGGATCAACGTTCGCAGTTCCGCTAAAAA
>JAZSGD010000350.1:0-3260 GCA_045532555.1 Eubacteriales bacterium
GCTTTTCTTCATCTGCGATCGCTTTTGCCTCATTGACAGCCTCAATTCCCCTCTCCGAGAGCTCGATTGAGAGCATACGCGAGAATTTTGCATCGTTTGAGATTATTTTTGCGTATTTTTTCATTCTCTTGCTCCCTTCAGCTCGTTTATAAGCTCCTTAATCTCCGTCGTTGAATGCGCCTTCATTATTCTGTCGCGCACCGACGCGGCGTTGCGAACGCCCTTGATATAAAGCGCGGCATGTTTCTTTATTTCGGCTGAGCTTGTGTATTCGCCCTTATTTTCTACCATAAGATCAACGTGGTAAAGGCAGGTGTCGAGCCTTTCCTCGATGCTCGGCTGCTCATATTCCTCACCGTCAAGGTGCGCGGATATCTCACTAAAGACCCAAGGATTGCCGAGCGCGCCACGTCCTATCATTATTCCGTCGCAGCCCGTAAATTTCATCATATTTACGGCGTCGGATGCTGTGCAGATATCTCCGTTGCCGATAACGGGAATATTTACGGCTTTTTTGACTGCGGATATTACGTCGATGTCGATTCCGGGATTATACATCTGCTCTCTTGTTCTGGCGTGAACGCAGATCAGCGAAGCTCCTGCCGCTTCGAGTATTTTTGCCATCTCTGCGGCATTCTTGCTGTTACTGTCCCAGCCTGCGCGTATCTTTACTGTCACGGGGGTGTGCTTGAGCGCTTTAACGGTTGCCTCAACTATTTTCGCGGCAAGCGCGGGGTTTTTCATCAGTGCGCTTCCCTCGCCGTTGCCGACTATCTTGTGCATCGGGCAACCCATATTTATGTCTATCGCTACGGGCGATGCCTTCGATATGCAGGACCTGTATTCGCGCGACTCTATCATTGCCGCCGCCTCTGCCACGAACTCGGGCTCGCTTCCGAAAAGCTGAATTGCCATCGGATTTTCCTCGGGGCTGACCGCCGCCAAGGGCGCGGTTTTGGAGTCTGACAAAACGGTTTTTTTGGAACGCTGCTCATAGCAGAGTGCCTTTGCGGACACCATTTCGCTCACCGTATATTCTGCGCCCTGCTCTTTGCAGATCTTTCTGAAGGAATAGTCGGTAAATCCTGCCATAGGGGCAAGCATAAGACCGTGCTTCAGTATCACGTCTCCTATTTTTATACTCATTTTTTTCTCCAATTTAAACTTGTAGATATATTTTATCATTTTAATTAATTAATGTCAATACCCATTGAAATTTTATTACATAGATTTGGAAAAAGCGCGTGTTTTATCTTGACATTTTTCGCGTTTTAGTATATACTAAATATAATGATACTAATTATGGAGAAATCTTGAAACAATGAAAGATCTTGGATATTATAACGGTAAAATCGGCACTCTCGACGAGCTGACCGTGCCTTTCAACGACAGAGTTCACTTTTTCGGCGACGGAGTCTACGAGGCTACGCTCGCGCGAAATTATAAGATCAACCTGCTTGACGAGCATATCGACAGAATGTTCAGAAGCGCCGCGATGGTCGATATAAATATCAGAGAGACAAAGGAGGAGATGGCGGCTATTCTCTGCGATCTCGTCAAAAAGCTCGATTGTCCCGATCAGTTTGTTTATTGGCAGGTCACACGCGGAACGCAGGTAAGAAACCACACCTATCCCGAGGATATGAAGGGCAACCTTTGGGTCGTGCTCAAGCCCGGTAAGATCAAGGATCTTCGCACTCCTATTGCCACGGTTACTGCGCCTGATACGAGATTTTTGCACTGTAACATAAAGACGCTTAATCTGCTCCCTGCCGTGCTTTATGCGCAGAAGGCAGAAAGAGAGGGCGTTTATGAGACCATCCTCTACCGTGAGGGCGGCAGGGTTACCGAGTGCTCGCACTCCAACGTACATATAATCACGAAGGACGGCGTATTCAAGACCGCTCCGACCGACAACCTTATCCTCCCCGGAATCGCTCGCGCGCATCTTATCAAGGCATGCCACGCGCTTGGAATTGAGGTTGACGAAACTCCCTTCACGCTTGACGAGATGATGTCGGCGGCGGAGGTGCTTACCTCGTCGTCTACCGCGCCCATCAGATACTGTAATATGATCGACGGTAAGCCCGTCGGAGGCGGCGCGCCCGAGACCGTCCAAAAGCTCATCGATTGGGTTGAGAACGAATTTATTGAGGCTACAAATTAACATATAGAACCACCGTGTGCTGATCTACTTTCAGTACACGGTGGTTTTGGGTTATTTTATATTTATCAAATCAAGCTTAATCTTCTTGCCGCGTAAACATAGAACAGCATACAGCTTGAATACCACTCGGAGCATTCGGAGGGCTTGCCCGTAAATGGGTCAAGCTCTTGCCCGAGCTTAAAGGTATCGTACGCTCTTGTCCACGCCTCGAGCCATCTTTCACAAAGATGGTCAAAGTCCTCACCCCAGCCATAAGCATCCATCCAACGAGTGCAACGAAGTGCGATAAGCCCTTGTGAGAAATATCCCCAGCAATTCCCCTTGGCATTTCTCTTAAGAGATGGATCACTGATCGCCATGGACGGGAACGGATATTCCGTCCAAAATTCCTTGGGATTTTTTATATGCTCACTATATATTCGCCTTATCATTTCCCCGTCCTCTTCCCACGTCAAGACCTTTTCAAGGAAAAGATGAAAAACGGTGGATGAGAGATATTTTCTCTTATTGCCGTGCTTATCTACGTCATAGAAAAAGGCATCATCCTCGTCATAGCAGATCTTTATCAGCTTTTTCTTAACGTCAGCTGCCTTTTTTTCGTATATATCGGCTTCTCCGCTACCAAGTTCGCGCGCCATTTGGGCAATAGCCTTGAGATTGCCGTAAAAATTGCAGTTCATATCAACGGCAAATATCGGAGCAACGTTATCATTTGGGGGCAATATAGCCGCGTTTTCCTCCTCGTTTTTATCGGGAAGCCGATAATTTCCTTGGCAAGAAAGCCCCTCAAGCCTTCCGCTATGGTCGTGACCCGTGTCAAAGCCGACAAACATTTCCACAAGCCCGCCGCCTCGAGTCATTCGGTTGCTTTCCAACCAAGCAACCCACTTTTTGCAAGCCTCGTATGCGGTATGTAAAAACTCAATATTGTTAGTTATTTTATAGGTGTCATAGCAAAGAGAAGCAAAGCTGACGCACTCTTGTATCTGCGAATACCCCGAGGCGCTCACGTTCAACCTCGCGGTGTCAAAAATAGCAAACGGCAGCTGACCATCCTCCTTTTGAAGCTCAATGAAAGACAGCAGCGTGGTTT